>QLTX01000013.1 GCA_018725175.1 Candidatus Psychracetigena formicireducens | reverse complement strand
GTGCGGAAAGTGAGTTTCTCCAATACTTCGTCGGGATTTTGTTTGATTTTAATGAGGAAAAACTTACCCTTACTTTCTACTATTTCCAAGCCAGGTATGGATAATTCACCTGGGGTCAGTTCATGCTGGAACACTACTCTAAATAACTTATCTTCGCTTTTTAGTTCATCCATTTTTTTAATATCCAACAGTTTACCTTTTTTTAAAAAGGCGATAGTGTCGCATACTCGCTCAACCTCTCCTAAAACATGTGAAGATAAGAAGATAGTGTGTTTCTCGCTGGCTACAGTATCTACCAGTAGTTGAAGGAATTTGTATCTGGTTAGAGGGTCTAATCCTAAGGTGGGGTCATCCAGAATCAATAATTCAGGTTTAAAGCACAGAGCCAGAAGCAATAGTACTTTTCTTTTCATACCCAGTGAAAATTTACCTATCTTTTGCTTTAAAGGTAGTTCAAACTTATCCTGATAAACTGATTCCAGTTTAGAATCCCAGGTTGGATAATAGGGTTTAACTATGTTTATAAGTTCAAAAAGGGAAAATGTGTCGTAAATGCTTTCATTTTCCGGAACATAACCGATTTTCTTTAATAACTCCATATTTCTACCTACAATTTGCTTACCCCAAAGAAATACTGTACCTGAAGAGGGTTTTCTAAGACCCATAATTATTTTAATGGTAGTCGTTTTTCCTGCACCGTTAGGGCCAAGAAAGCCAAATATGGAACCTTCTTCCACCTTAAAACTGATTCCTTCTAGGGCGGTGGTGGTCCCGTAATATTTACTTATTGAGTTAAGTTCAATAACTGATGTGCTCAATTGCTATCCTCCTGAAATTCTTTAAATGTTTCCTGCCATAAATCGCTTATTTCACTTCTTTCTAAACCCATAATTCTACCCTCCCTGATAATATTTTTTAATAAAAAAGTTAGTTGCTCTTTTTTCTCCCGGTAGTTTTTTTCTTCAGAAATAGCTAATATAAAAGTGCCCACTCCTGGTTCACTTTTGAGGTACCCTTCAATGGTTAGCTCTCTGAAGACCCGGGCAACAGTATTTGGGTTAATAGAAAGAAATGATGAAAGTTCTTTTATGGTAGGCAATTGTTCTCCAGATTTCAAAGTACCCCATTGCAAAGCTTTTATAATCTGATTTTTTAATTGCTTATAAACAGGTACGGAACTGTAAGGATTAACTGAAAAAAGATTTTTGGTCATTATTATTGAAGTTGGTTAAATCTTTACTGCAGTTCCATAAGCAATTATCTCAGCTGCTCCTGAAGTAATAGTAGATGTAGCAAAACGCACTTCTATGATGGCATTAGCTCCTAATTTTTCTGCTTCTGTTATCATTTTTTTTATGGCTTCTTCGCGTGCTTCCTCAAGAAGAGCAGCATACTCAGAGACAGTTCCACCAAAAAGCTTTCTAAACGCAGCCAGTATATCTTTCCCCAGATGTACCGCCCGCATAGAAGAACCCTTCACCAGCCCAATAATTTTATAATCTACATTTAGATTACAGGTAGTAATAAGCATAAAATCCTCCTAATAATTATTTTACTATTATATTAGTATAATAATACATTCTTGTCAAGAGTTAGTAGTAGGTAAATATATGAATAATACTATTTAACAGGTGGTATAATATATTACCTGGGGGCGAATTGGATTCGACGGGATTGAGTTGTGTTAAGGTAGCAGGTCGAGGTCGCCACCAAAGCCCCTCGAAAAAAAGGTGGCAAAACAATAAACGCCGCTTAAATAGCGCAATCCCTTCTTTATGAAGGGCGTCTTTCTGAGCTTTTATCAGCGAGGCTCAGCCGGGCGTGACCTAAGGCTGGTGAGGTTATAATTGCTTTCCTGAGGCGGTTATTAACCTTATAAATCAGGATATCGACTTGATGCCCTGTCTTTGGGGTTGATAGTAGGAAGATTAAACAAAGACTATGCCTGTAGCTTGACCTTTACGCATCCTTTTTCGGACGCGGGTTCGATTCCCGCCGCCTCCACCATATTTTTGCTATGCCTATATTAGATGACTTAATAGAGCTCCAAAAATTAGAAGGGATAAAAACTATAAATCTTAATAAAAAAGATGAAATTAGTTATATTATTAAGAAAATAAGCCTGAAAAAAACTGCCAAAGTAAAAGAAATAGATAATATTAAAGAAGAAATCCATATAAATGAAGTTGAATTAAAAGACCTTGATTTATCTGTAGAATCTATCAGAGTAAAAATAAAACAGAATGAAGCAGTTCTTTTTTCAGGTAAAATTACTTCAGCCAAAGAGGTCGCTTTTAAATCACAGGAAATTACTAATATGAAAAAACATATTAGCGAAATGGAAGATAAATCCCTTCTGCTTATGGAAACCATGGAAACTCAGCAAACTCAAAAAAAAGTTAAAGAGCAGGAGTTAAACTCAATTAATACGGAATTGACCACACAGGAATCATTGTTACCTTCCCTGATTTATAATGATGAAGAGTTGATTACTGATTTAAAGGAAAAAATACCCCAGGATATTTTAAGGGAGTTTTATTACCTGTTTAAGGATAAAGGAGGATACGCAGTAGTTTCTTTGAAAGATAACTTATATTGTGGTGGGTGTGGAGTGAATGTACCAGGGAAATCTCAATTATTAATCCAAAAGCGAGAACTTGTCAGGTGTGAAAGTTGTCATCGTTTTTTATACAATTATCGGTGATTAACTGAGATACTGGAAACTCAAACCTGTGGCTGATAAAGGCAAAAATCTTATTCTCATAGACGGTAATAATCTTCTTTACCGTTTTTATTATGCTTTACCTCCTTTTACCACTTCTTATGGTCAATCAGTTGGAGCCTTATTTGGATTTACCAGGATGCTTATTAAGTTATTGAAGAACCCACCAGGTTATTGCGCAGTGGTCTGGGATAGTCCAAAACCTAATATTCGCTACACGCTTTATCCGGAATATAAAGCTCAAAGGCCTCCAACACCTACCACTTTTTCCAGTCAGAGAAAACTAATATATGAGATTTTAGAAGCCTTTTCTGTGGCTTCAATTGAAGTGGAAGGAGAAGAAGCTGACGATATAATTGCTACTTTATCCCAAAGCGCTTCCCGGATGGGAATAAAAACAGCCATCTATTCGGGCGACAGTGATTTATTACAGGTGGTGAATCCCGATATTAGCCTGTGTATGATTAAAAAAGGGATATCAGAAATTGAGGAGTATACCAGGGATAGAATTTTAAACGATTGGGGAATGAAACCCGAACAGTTAAGAGATTTAAAAACTCTCCTTGGTGACCCTTCGGACAATATAAAAGGTTTATCAGGAATTGGAGAAAAAACTGCTAAAGATTTAATCATTAAATATGGTTCTATAGATGGAATCTATGAAAATCTGGATAATCTCTCTGAAAAAATAAAAAAAATATTTTTACAAAATAAGGAATACCTGGGAATAGTACAGGAAGTAATCGCCTTAAAAATGGAAATGAACCTTGGTTTCTCTCTTTCCAGTCTATCCTACAACAATTTTGACCCTGAAAAAGTAATGAAGGTATTGGAAAAGTATGAATTTAAAAGTCTATTTAAGGAATTTAATCTTCCTGAGGTAAAAGCAAATCTTTTTTCCCCGCCTAAAGCACCTCTTTTTAACCAACAAAAGGAAATTGTTAAAACAACGGGTAAGCATTATCTTTTATTTATAGAATACGTTAATAATCACCCCTTAAAGGTTATGCCTACCAGGGCTTTAGTGGGAAATCCAGAAGACCCTGTTTTACTTAACGGGAGCGATTTATTAAACGATGATTTTCTTAAAGAGCTTAAATCTATTCTTAGTAAAAACAAATTGCAGTTGATTACTTCTAATTACAAATCCCTCTTACATTTCCTCTGGAAACACCAACTTCCCGAGCCCGATGATGTAGTGGATTTATCTTTATTGTTATATTTGCAGGATCCTGCTCAGGGAGGGGAGATACCTTTTACCGTAAGTTTTAATTATTTGAATTTGTATGAGAGTTTGATAAAAATTAAATTAAATGAAGATTTGCTTAGGTTATACGATGAAGTTGAGAAACCTTTGTCTCGGGTTATTGCCCTGATGGAACAAAAAGGTATAAAGGTTGATACTCATCAGTTAGAAAGCGCAAGAACAGAAGCTTATGTAAGGATTAAGGAGTTATCTTCTAAAGCCTATGATTTAGCCGGGTGTACCTTTAACTTGAATTCCCCTAAACAGGTAGCCGAGATTCTATTCAATAAACTAATGTTACCAGCTTATAAGAAGGGTAAAAATGGTTTTTCTACTAACAACGAAGTTCTTAAAGGTCTGGAAAAGCTTAGCCCCCTGGTACCCCTAATTATGGAACATCGGGAGGTATCTAAATTAACCTCTACCTATCTGGAGGCTTTACCGAAGTATATTTCCTCTGACACCGGGAGAATTCATACTACTTTTTCTCAAACTGGAACTGCTACCGGTAGGCTTTCTTCAAGGGAGCCAAATTTACAGAATATACCCACGCGCTCTCCCTTAGGTAATTTGATAAGAAGTGCTTTTGTAGCATCAGAAGGTAAAATATTAATAAGTGGGGATTATTCGCAAATTGAGTTACGAGTTCTTGCTCATTTAAGTAAAGATCCTTCCTTATTACAGGCGTTTACTGAGGGAGAGGATATCCACACCTATACTGCTTCTTTACTTTTTAATACTAAACCAACTGAGGTTACCCGGGAAGAAAGGAATCGGGCTAAAACTGTTAATTTTGGCCTTATTTATGGTATGTCTGAATACGGGCTATCTCAGGAGTTAAACATATCTCGTAGCGAAGCCCGTCAATTTATTAACCGATATTTTTTGCGATTTCCAGGAGTAAAAGAGTATCTGGATGCTCATGTGGAAGAGTGCAAAAAAACTGGTGTTACCAAAACTATTATTGGCAGAAGGCGTTATATCCCTGATTTAGATTCACCTAATAGAATAATAAAAGACCAAGCCTATAGAATAGCTATAAATACTCCCATCCAGGGCACAGCTGCAGATATTATAAAGAAAGCTATGGTTACTTTTTGTGCTCTGGAGCAAGAAAAGGAGTTAAAGAGTAGCAATTTACTTCTTCAAGTTCATGATGAACTTTTAATTGAAGTACCTGAAGAGGAAATTAACTATTGGGCTTTCAACCTAAAAAAATCTATGGAAGAAGCAATTAACCTAATTATCCCCATAGAAGCACACCTTTCTTTTGGATATAATTGGCGTGATATGAAAGTATTGAAATTATGAGAATAATAGGTTTAACCGGTAGTGTTGGAAGTGGGAAAACAGAAGTATCCACTTATCTAAAAAAGAAAGGTGCTTTAATTATTGATGCTGATTCTATTGGTCATCGGTTACTTAAACCGGGAAACCCTGTTTATCAAAAATTAGTCGAAACATTCGGCGATACTATATTAGGTGAAAATAGAGAAATTAATAGAAAAGCTTTAGCGGAAATTATTTTCTCTGATGAAGAAAAAAGGAGGCTTTTAAATGGCATTATGCACCCTCCAATGACCTCCATCATAAAAAAAGAGATCAAGGCAGCCGGTAAAAGCGGTAAATATCCAGCAATTGTTTTAGAAGCCGCTATTTTACGAGAAAGCCCCTGGTTAGCTCTGGTGACAGAAGTATGGGTTATTTCTGCTTCTTTTGAGTCCTGCCTTAACAGACTTATCAATAAAGGCTTTACACCTTTAGAAGCAAAAAAGAGGTTGCAGGCTCAACTTGAACAACCTAAAGTTCCCCCCTCTATGACTAAATATATAATCAATAACAATCATTCTCTTGAAGAAACCTTAAAGAAAATAGACCATCTCTGGGGAAAAATATCTGATGAAATTATCTTTTAGTAGACTTGACCTTTATCTTCAATGTCCATTAAAGTATAAGTACAGGTATATTGATAAAATTAAGGAGAAACCAAGCCCTTTCGCATCCTTTGGAACCTCAATACACAAGACAATACAGAAATTTTTTACTCATCCTGATGGGGTTCCTACGATTTACGATACTTATAATTATCTTGAAATGTCCTGGATTAGAGAAGGATACTCTTCTTCCATAGAAGAAGCATCTTTTAAGGAAAATGCTAAAAAAATGTTAACCAAGTTTTACCAGGATAATGTTTTTAATTATATGAAAGCATGTACTATTGAGCAGTATTTTGAAATTCATTTGAATGATTTTATCATCAATGGTTATATCGACCAGGTGAATAAAAAAGGGAATACCTATGAAGTGGTAGAGTATAAAACTTCCAAAAATGGAAAGAGTATAGAAGAAGTTGAAAAAGATTTACAAATTGCCACTTACCACCTTGCTTTTAAGTCTATTTATGGGTTTCCACCTAACCAGGTTATTTATTACAATGTTAGAAGTGGGGTCAAGCTGGGAATTAAAGTAACTTCCTTGATGGAAGAATTTATTTTGCAAACTTATAAGGATATAGCTTCAGGTATCCTGTCTGAAAGGTTTCACTCCCAAGTAGGGGTTCATTGTCGTTGGTGCGATTATCTAAGGATATGCCCTGGTAGGGAAGGCGTAAGTGGTAGGCAAATTACTTTCCCATTCTAATTTCCAGAAAAGCCTGGTTTTACTATTTTTAGTATTAATTGTTCTCCTAATTTTTAGTATAATGCATACTTCACGCGTGATAATAGACAAAGTAAATTATTTTTATTTTTTATTAGCTCTGGGAGCCTCTTTAGGAGTTATATTCTTTGAAGTTCTCAGGTTTATTTCCATCACCAGAATTATAAAGGAGGTTATTCTTTCGGTTAAGAACTCTATAGCTATATCCCTTTCTGGGATATTTTTTGCCAGGATTACTCCAGCTGGAGTAGGCGGTGAACCGTTCAAGATATACATGATGAATAAAAACGGAATTAAACCCGGTAAAGGATCGGCTGTTTTAATTGTAAATGGTATTGTCAGCCTGGTCTCCAGGCTGGTTTTATTATCTTTACTTCCCGTTATTGTATTTAGAATACACCTACCAGTTGAAAACATTTCTATGGCCATGGTTTTTTATTTCTCTGGTATACTGTTATTTCTTTTTATTCTAACTCATCCCCATTTAATAAACCTTACCTTAAACCTATTGTTAAGTAATTATTTGGTAAAAAGATTATTTGGTGAAAAATGGGTTAAAAACACCATTGGTGTTGTTATACAGTTTTTTGCTGATTTTAGGGAAACTTCCGCTCAGCTGAAAAGAAAAGATTGGTTGTTCGTTTCCTTGACTTTTACCTTTATTATCTCGGGCTGGATCATGACCGTTTTAGTGCCTTTTTTTGTTCTTAAAGGGTTAAATTTTAACCCTCCCTTCTTCCTTATCTTTACCTATACCCTCATAACGAGAAGTTTATCTGATTTTATTCCTACCCCAGGATCAGCTTTTGTTCAAGAAGCTGGAGTTGCTCTTATTTTCAATCAGCTGGTTGGAGAAGACTCTTTATGGTTATTTATTTTAATGTGGAGAATAATGCTGTTTTATCTACCATTAGTAATAACAGGCATTTTTACAATATTTCATTATGGTTTAAAAGTAGTTAGTAATAATCAAAATATGAGATAATCATATTTAATTTATTTTTGGAGGATTAAAAAGAGTATGGATAATAAAATATATAGATTTGAAGATGGTAATGCCAAACAAAAGCATCTCTTAGGTGGAAAGGGAGCTGGTTTAACAGCGATGACTCAGATGGGACTTCCCGTCCCACCAGGTTTTACCATTACCACCAGAGTTTGCCGTGAATATTACGAAAAGGGTAGGGAGCTTCCCTTTGATGTTTGGAATGCTGTTCTTTCAGAAATAAAAGTGCTGGAAGAAAAATTGAATAAAGTATTTGGATCTAAAGATAATCCCTTATTGCTATCAGTTAGGTCAGGAGCTCCTTTGTCTATGCCTGGGATGATGGATACTATATTAAATCTGGGATTAAATGATGATACTGTTGAAGGTTTAGCTAAACTTACCAATAATGACAGATTTGCCTGGGATTCCTACCGAAGATTTTTACAGTCTTTCGGAAAAGTTGTGCTTGATGTACCTGGAGACTTATTTGAAGAAACTATCGCCCATAAGAAGGTGTTATTAGCTATCAAAGACGACTCCTCCTTTACCAATTCAGATTTAAAAGAATTAGTCAATGAATTTAAAAATATAATTAATAAGAATAGCAATATTCCTTTTCCAGAAGATTCCTACCTTCAACTACAATACTGCATTAAGGCTGTGTTTGAATCCTGGAACGGTCAAAGAGCAATTGAATACCGAAGAATATACAATATACCCGAAACCCTGGGTACTGCAGTTAATATCATGGCTATGGTATTTGGAAATATGGGTATGGATTCTGCAACTGGAGTTGCTTTTACACGAGACCCCTCAACTGGTGAAAAGAAATTTTTCGGTGAATTTTTAGCCAACGCCCAGGGAGAAGATGTTGTAGCTGGTATAAGAACTCCTCATAACATTGAGTTACTTGCTCTTGATATGCCTGAGGCTTACTCAGAATTGTTAAAAATAGCTCAAATCCTGGAAAACACAAATAGGGATATGCAAGATATTGAATTTACTATAGAGAAAGGCAAACTGTTTATGCTCCAGACCCGGGTGGGCAAGAGAACACCTATGGCAGCAATCAAAATTGCTGTGGATATGGTTAACGAAAAGATAATCACTAAAGACGAAGCAGTTCTCAGAATTACCTGCGAAGAAATTGAGAAGGTTCTCCATCCTTCTATTGACCCACGAAGTAAAGTTCAGGTTATTGCCAAAGGTTTACCTGCTTCTCCGGGGGCAGCTGTAGGAAAGGTAGTATTTGATGCTGACAAAGCGGTAGAGATGGTTAAGGAAGGTTACAAAATAATTCTGGTAAGACCAGAAACAACTCCAGATGATGTGCATGGAATATATGCCTCCCAGGGTGTTTTAACCAGTCGTGGAGGTATGACCAGTCATGCTGCTGTGGTCACCAGGGGTATGGGGAAACCCTGCATAGTTGGCTGCGAGGAGATGAAAATTGATTTATATAACAGAGTTTTCACTACAGGGGATATCTCTGTTCATGAGGGAGATATAATCACTATTGAAGGCGGTGAAGGAAAGGTTATTCTGGGAGAAGCGCCCCTGGTGATGCCAGAATTAGGTGAGGACTTCAAAAAGCTTCTTCAGTATGCTGATGAGTTTAGAAGGTTAAGGGTGTATGCTAATGCAGATACTCCTGATGATGCGGTAAAAGCGAGAGAATTTGGTGCCCAGGGCATTGGTTTAGCAAGAACTGAACATATGTTTTTGGGCCCTGACAGGGTTCCCATTGTTCAAGAGATGATTATGGCACATAATAACGAGGAAAGAAATAAAGCTCTTCTAAAACTTCTTAAAGTTCAAAGGGAGGATTTCATAGGAATTTTGAAAGCTATGGACAGTCTTCCGGTTACTATTCGTTTACTTGACCCTCCATTACATGAGTTTTTGCCAGCTGTGGAAGACCTGGCTGAAGAAATACGGCAGTTGAAAATCCAGAACCCAGAAAGTGAAGAAATAATAATCAAAAAAAACATATTGAAAAAAGCTATTGATTTAAAAGAGTTTAATCCTATGTTGGGATGGAGAGGGTGTCGATTGGGAATAGTGCTACCTGAAATTTATGAAATGCAGGTTAGAGCGATATTTGAAGCTGCTGCTTATTTAGTGGAAGAAGGGTATAACCCTATCGTGGAAGTTATGCATCCTCTGGTGGGTATAGAGAAAGAAATGAATTTCTTAACAGAATTAACTCATAAAATAGCTCGTGAAACCATGGAAATAGAAGGAGTTACTCTAAATTATAAAGTGGGTACTATGATAGAAATTCCCAGGGCAGCTTTAATAGCCGATAAACTCGCTGAAAAAGCTGAATTTTTCTCTTTTGGAACTAATGATCTAACGCAGATGACTTTCGGGTTTTCTCGAGATGATGCCGAAAGAAAGTTTATTCCCTACTATCTTGAACATAATATATTAGAAAATAATCCTTTTGAAGTTCTTGATTTTGAAGGCGTAGGAAAACTGATGGAAATTACAGTTAAACTTGGAAAAAATGTTCGCCCTAATATGAAGATTGGTATTTGCGGTGAGCATGGTGGAAATCCCAAATCAGTTGAGTTTTGCCATAGAATTGGTCTTGACTATGTGAGCTGTTCTCCCTTCAGGATTCCCATAGCACGGTTTGCTGCTGCTCAGGCGTTTTTGAAAGAAAAAGCTCAGGAGGTTTCCAGTAGCGTATAAAGTTGGGAGTAAATTTAAGAGAAGATTGGGAAATCTTAGAGTATAAAATTCTTTCTCCCCGGGCAGCTAAAAGCGATAAAGCAGAAAGGCTGTTACCCGAAGAAAACTGTCCTTTACGCACAGCTTTTCAAAGGGATAGAGATAGGATTATTCATAGTAAATCATTCAGGCGTCTTATACATAAGACCCAGGTGTTTCTCTCTCCCGAGGGAGATCATTACAGAACCCGATTGACCCATACCCTGGAAGTTATGCAAATAAGCAGAACTATCAGTAGGTGCCTAAAGTTGAATGAAGATTTAACTGAAGCCATATCTTTAGGACATGATCTTGGTCATCCACCTTTTGGACATGCTGGTGAAGAGGCTCTAAACGAGGCAGTAAATTTAAGAACTGGTGGTAGTTTCAAACATTACGAACAGAGCCTAAGAGTGGTGGATTTTATAGAAAGAAGGTTTTCTCAGGAGGGGAAACTACTTATTGGACTTAATTTAACCAATGAGACCAGGGATGGAATATTAAACCACGCTAAAGGATTAGGATCTCTTGAAGGGTATGGTAAAGCCAAAACCTTAGAGGGTGAGGTAGTAAAATATTCTGATGTAATTGCTTATGTAAACCATGATCTGGATGATGCTATTAGAGCTTCTATTATCTATGAGGAAAACATACCGGCAGTCGTCACGCAGGTTTTAGGTAGCTCTACTACTGTTAGAATAAAATCTTTTGTGGAAGAGCTGGTTAAGTATTATCAGGATAAAAATGAACTGGGTTTTTCTCCTTCAGTTAACCAAGCGCTCCATCAATTAAGAGAATTTTTAAAAAATAATCTTTATTTAAGAGTTTCTCCAGCTAAATCCGAAGAAGGAAAAGCCAGAAAATTAATCATAAATCTTTATGATTATTTAATGGAAAACAACGATTTTCCATCTTTAAAAACAGAAAATAAGAACCAAGCAGTTGTTGATTATTTATCAGGTATGACTGATAGATTTGCTCTTTCTTTTTATGAAAAGCACTTTTTACCTTCTCCTTTTGGACTTGATTGAAAAATGCAAGATTATAAAATATTTATTGATGATTTAAAGAGTAAGGTTGATATTGTTGAAGTTATCGGTTCATTTTTACCCCTGAGGAAATCTGGTAAAAATTATCTTTCTTTATGTCCTTTCCACCAGGAGAAAACCCCCTCATTTGTTGTCAATAGAGAAAAAAATCTTTATCATTGCTTTGGTTGTGGTAAAGGTGGGACTGTTTTCAACTTTATTATGGATTTTGAAAAACTCTCTTTTAATGAGTCAGTTCAGCTTTTAGCCAGGCGATATGGGATAACCCTCCCATCTTTTTCTCCGAATGTCAATAAAAGGGATGCTTTATATAAAGTAAATACAGCTGTGGCTCAGGTTTTTCATGAATACCTCAAAAAAAGCAATGACACTTTGGGAGTACGCCAATATCTCTCACAAAGAAAGATTAACGAAAACAGTATTAATACATTTCTTCTTGGGTACAGTCCATCAGAGGCGTTTCTTTCTCGAGCTTATACCAAACTTGGTTTCTCCAAAGAAGAACTGCAAAACCTTGGTCTGTTAACAAATAGAAACGGTAAAGTAGACGATACCTTCAAAGACCGCCTTATATTTCCCATTTTTGATATATCTGGACGCATTTCTGGTTTTGCAGGAAGAAGTTTAAATGAAAAAATTGGTCCTAAATATTTAAATATTGGTGAAAACATGCTTTTCAGAAAAAGTAAGCTTCTTTATGGTTTCTATCAGGGTAAGAAATCTATTACCAATACCCAATCTATTATTCTGGTTGAAGGATATTTTGATGTAATCTCTATGCATCAAAAAGGATTTAACCAGGTAGTTGGGTTGATGGGAACAGGGTTGACCTATGAACATATTGATATCCTCAACAAATGGGTTAAAGAAATGATTATTATGTTTGACAATGACGAGGGAGGACTGAACGCTACCTGGAGAGCTCTTGAGTTATTAAGAGAAACAGATATAAATGTGAAAGTAGGGGTTTATCATACCAAGGACCCCGATGAATTATCTCAAAAATATAGTAAAGAGGAAATAAATAACTGTTTATTAAATTCTCTACAGACTATTGAGTATATCTGGAATAGATTATTACATCAGAGCGATCTTTCCAGCATAGAAGGTAAATCATCTTTTATCAAAAGGGTAATTAATTATCTAATACGTAACGCTAATTTAGCTATGGTTGCTGATATTATAAAACGCACGGCAGATAAAACTTTAGTGAAAGAAGATATTCTTTATGCAGAAATTGAAAGGCAGAGAGAAAAAAAACATGCACCCTTCCAGAAAACTATAGAAAATACCATTAAACCAGTAAATAAAAATAATTTGTTAAATCAAGTGGAATCTTATTTAGCTGGTGCTTTAGTGAAGGACGGAGAATTATTTTTTTCTTCATCCGAGGGTCTTACACCAGAAGAGATTACTAACCCTGATCTTAAACAAATATTTGAAAAGTCGTTTAAATATATGGGTACTGAGGGTATACTCTATATACAACCTGATGATGTTGATATTTTATTTACGGTAGAAGAGTTACCCATTATTTCAGGTCTGTTGTTAAGTGATAGTATTGAGTTAAATGGAGATATCATTAAATCTATGGTTAGAAAACTTAGAATGATGAAGATTCAGGAAGATATTGAAATTCTTAAAAGAGAAATTAAAACTCTTAAAAAATCCAGCGATTATTTATTAACCAGAAATTATATAGTGAAATTGAGCAATTTAATCTCCTATATAAAGGAATTACAGGGATAAAATGATAGTTGATAGAGAGATTTTTGACTTAAAGTTAGCTCAACTGGTTGAACAAGCCCGAGAAAAAATGAACATTTTAACCTATAACGAAATAATGGTTATTTTTGATGATGTGGAATTAGATGCAGATGATTACGAATCAATATATGAACTGCTGATTGAAGCAGGAGTCAAGATAGAAGAAGACCTTATGGATTTTGAAGCAGACCTTCTGGAAACCGAAGAACACCATAAGAAAGAGTTCATATCTTTTGAAACCTATGAACGATCTGACCCGGTTAAGATGTATTTAGGAGAAATAGGTATTAAAAGGTTGCTAACCGGTGACGAAGAGAAAGAGTTAGCGGCGAGGATTACCGAAGGTGATGATGAGGCTAAGAAATTTCTGGTAGAATCAAATCTGCGTTTAGTGGTGAGTATTGCCAAGAGGTATGTGGGTAGAGGATTATTATTTTTAGACCTGATAGAGGAAGGAAATTTAGGCTTAATCAAAGCAGCTACTAAGTTTGATTACCGTAGGGGTTATAAGTTTAGTACTTATGCTACCTGGTGGATAAGACAGGCAATTACCAGGGCTCTTGCTGACCAGTCAAGAACCATCAGGATTCCAGTCCATATGGTAGAAACTATTAATAAGTATCTCAAAATATCTCAGCATCTCCTTCAGGAAAAAGGAAGAAACCCTGAACTTGAGGAGATAGCTACCGTTATGCAGTTACCTCCTAATAAAGTTGAAGGAATAACCAAGGTTGCTCAGGAGCCAATTTCTATGGAAACCTCCATAGGTGGTGAAGAAGACAGCCGTTTGGGTGATTTCATTGAAGATCCCACCATACCTTCTCCAGAGTACGAGTCTTACCGTCGTTCTCTCCGTGAAGGTCTGGAAGATATTTTAAGAACCCTTAGTGATAGAGAAAGAGAAGTGTTGGAATATCGCTTCGGCTTAAATGATAATCGTCAGAGAACCTTAGAAGAAGTTGGGCAACATTTTGGGGTTACCCGTGAAAGAATACGGCAAATTGAAACAAAAGCCTTAAGGAAACTGAGACAAAAAACCAGGAAGATGCGACTTGAGGATTTACTTGAAGAATAAATCTTCCCTTAGAATTTAATATAATAAGCCCCGAACATAATAATAATCCAGATTAAAACTGAGGTTAATAGTGGAGAGTCTCTAAATAACTCTTCTTCTGGTTCTTCTCCACCATTATTTTTGTCCATTAGGTAAAGATACCTAAAAATACCAAAAATTACCGGCAGTAAGCTTAACTGCAATATATTTCTATTTATTACAGGGTTATTGGTGGATAAAAAAGCATAGATGGCGTAAGCAGTGATTGTTAAGGTGGTAGAAACAACTAACATATTGTTAAGCATGTTTTCAGAATAAAAGTTTAAAGATTTTCTCCTATTTTCTGGTGGGATATTTTTCATTTCCCCAATTCTTTTGGAAACTACCAGAAAAAGGGATAGAGAGAAAGTGACCAGTAACAACCAGGGTGAGGGTTCTACCTTTATTAATAAACCTCCCCCGATAATTCTTAGCAAGTAGCCAGAGGAAACAATAATTATGTCTAACAGAACATAATTTTTCAACCAGGTGTGATACCCTAACATAATCATTAAATAGATTAAGGAAATAAAGAAAAATGGTAAATTCAAGTTATAAGCCCAGATTAAACCGATAAAGTTCATCAGAATGGCTATCAAGATTGCTGTACTGGTCTTTAAAGAACCCTTAGCAATAGGTCTTTTATTTTTAAAAGGATGTTTTGCGTCTATGCTTTTATCAAATACATCATTTATTAAGTATCCACCACTAACCACCAGCGAAAAAATAAAAAAACCCTGGAGAGAAATAATTAATAAAAGTTCGGTGAATACTTGTCCTGAAAAGAAAAGAGGAGCAAAAATCAGAAGATTTTTCACCCATTGTTTGGGTCTTAGAGATAGAATTATTTCAAATATCATCATATAGGTTATTTTTTAAAAGTATAGACATACACCAATATTTTACCATTATTAACAATCTCTTTTTTAGGAAATTTATGATGAAAAAATTATGATATAATTCTATGTTATAGACCTTATTTCATTTTATGAAAAGAGGAATTATTGGAGGTACAGCGATGTATAATAAAGATGAGAGCGACCTAAGGTCAAAAGACCTGGAAATGATTTCACCCAGACGAGGAGAAGTCAGATCTGGAAAGGTCGTAAAAATTGATGTTGACGGAATTTGGGTTGATATTGGATATAAAACTGAGGGTTATGTTCCACGTACTGAGTTATCTGAAGAAACCCTTAAAGCAATCTCTTCTGGCTCTCTATTAGGACAAGAAGTTTTATTTCAGATCTTGAAAATTATGGGAGAAGAATCTATCCTACTTTCTGAAAAAAGAGCCCTGATGCAAAAAACCTGGAATACTGTTAAGCAAGCACATGAAAAACAGGAGATATTAAAGTATTTTGTAGTTGAAGAAATTAAAGGTGGTCTTCTGGTTGATATAGGGGGAGGGCTGAAAGGTTTTGTACCTGCTTCTCATATCGGTTTAAAATTCACTAAAGACCGCTCTAAATATATAGGTAAGAAGATTAAAGCAAGAGTGCTTCAATTTGACCCCAGTAAGAAAAGTGTTATTTTATCTCAGAAAGTTGTTCTTGAAGAGGAAGAAAATAGAAGAAAAGAGAAACTTTTTAATAGTCTCAAAATAGGCGATATTAAATGGGTTAAAATAATCCGTATAGATGATGAAGGAGTAAAAATATCTTACGGTGGTATTAACGGAATAATACCCTTAGATGAGCTTTCCTGGAGAAAAATCAGGCTTCCAGTTAAATTTTTAAAAGAAGGAGATGTCATTAGAGCATATGTTTTAGAGGTAGATGCTGAAAAACAATCACTAAAATTTTCTCTAAAATTAGCCCAAACAAATCCCTGGGAACAATTTAATAAGATTCATCCTGAAGACTCCATTGTTGAGGGGAAAGTTGTTCGGGTTGATGGGTACGGTGTATTTGTAAGAATAGGATGGGTAGTAGGTTTAGTACCATTTACAGAATTAAGTTGGGGAAGAAATGTTAAACCCCAAGATTTATATAAAGAAGGTGACCAGGTTAAAGCCAGAGTAACTCTAGTGGATATTGAAAAACAAAGAGTTAACTTAAGTATCAAGAAGGTAAAAACAGACCCCTGGGATAACATAGAAAGCAGATTTAAAATAGGAGACCTGGTAGAAGGCCAGATTACCAAGGTTTATGATTTTGGTGGTTTTTTACAGGTGGAAGATGGTATTGAAGGTTTGATTCCCTTCTCAGAAATTACTCATAAAAGAATTAAAAACCCGAGGGATATTTTAAGTGAAGGTGATATGATAAAAGCTTGTGTAATTAATGTTAAAAGAGATGAAAGAAAGCTTACCCTCAGCCTGAAAAGTATGGAAGAAGACCCCTGGAATAATATTGAACAGAAGTATCCCTTTAATTCTTATGCCAGAGGAACGGTAGTAAAGACTGCTTCTTTCGGTGTGTTTGTTGAGTTAGAAGCTGGTGTTGAAGGATTAATCCCTCTTTCCCATTTATCTTCTAAGAAAATAGCTGACCCTAAGGAAGTAATTAATGAAGGTCAGGAGATTATTGCCAAGGTTATTTATGTCAGCAAAGAAAGAAGAAGAGTAACCCTGTCACTAAGCCTTATACGCATTGATAATGAATATGATGAGATAAAGAAATATCTGGAAAGTCAAAAACTTGAGGAGTTTACACTGAAAGAGATAATGCAAGACCTATCCTCACGGTTAATGAGTTAGAGTGGTAAACGAACTGAAAAGATATATTGATAAAATCTATCCTCAATTAGTTGAGTATAGAAGATATTTTCACACCTACCCCGAGTTAGGTACTTTAGAATTTAAAACTTCAGAGTTTATTCAAGAGAAACTTAAGGAATGGTCCATACCTTATACAAAAGTGTATAAAACAGGTATGGTAGCCTATATTGAGGGAGAAAAAGATTATGGTGACAAACCCAAAGTGATTGGCATAAGAGCAGATATGGATGCTTTACCTATTGAAGAAGGAAACGAAGTTATTTATCGTTCACAGCATCCAGGCTTGATGCATGCCTGTGGGCATGATGGTCATATGGCAATACTTTTAGGGCTGGCTCAGTTGATTAAGGAAAATAAAAGAAATTTTGCTGGGAAAGTGGTTTTTATCTTTCAACCTGACGAAGAAAGTCTCGGTGGCGCTAAGCCTATGATTGAGGAATATGATTTTTCAGATGTGGACTTATTTTTTGGATTCCATCTGGATAACCTGTATCCTACGGGAATAATTGGTATTAAGAGTGGTTATTTTTCTGGTAATACCGACGATCTGGAAATAACGATCACCGGGAAAGGCGGTCATGCAGCTTATCCCCATTTAGCGATTGACCCGGTAGTAGCCGCAGCTTCTCTAATTCAAGACCTTCAGATTGTTGTTTCCAGGTTCATTGACCCCTTTGAACCTGTTGTTTTAACTTTTGGAAAAATATCTGGTGGTAGCAAGCATAATATAATTCCTCCGGAAGTTGAGCTTCTGGGAACCTTAAGAACAATGAGTGACGAGGTTAGAGCAAAATCTCTGGAAAAGATAAGGAATATTTGTCAGGGGACATCCATAGCCAGTGGAGTACATATTGATATTAAACATACTCCCGGATACCCCTCAATTTATAACAACCCTCAGTTATCCAGCGAAGTTTATGAATACTTAAAAGATATTTTTGGGAAAGAAAAAGTGGTAGAAGCTAACCTTGGATTAGGTGGAGAAGATTTTGCTTACTTCTGCAAGATTTCACCTGCCTTATATTATATTATTGGAAGCGCTTTTGCTAATAAAGAAAGAGTTTTTCCCCATCACCATCCCCGATTTGATATAGATGAAGAATCCCTTCGTATCGGCCTTTATTCTATATCCAGCATACTATTTCATTACCTTAAGTAAAAGAGATGTTCAAACTCCATACACATTTTACTCCTCAGGGCGATCAGCCTGGGGCAATAGATGAATTAATAAGTGGTATCTACTCAAATACTAATCCTCAAACTCTTCTGGGAGTTACAGGTTCAGGTAAAACTTTTACTATTGCCAGGGTAATATCTTCGGTCAACCTACCGGTACTGGTATTGTCACCTAACAAAACCTTAGCTGCCCAGCTATACGGGGAGTTTAAAGATTTTTTTCCTGAAAACCGCGTAGAGTTTTTTATTAGCTACTATGATTATTACCAACCAGAAGCTTATATACCCCAAACTGACACCTACATTGAAAAGGATGCAAGTATTAATGAGGATATTGATAGGTTACGACATTCTACACTGCAAAGCTTAACCGAAAGAAGTGATGTAATAGTAGTTGCTTCAGTTTCTGCTATCTACGGATTAGATATTCCTGAAGCCTATCGTGACCAGGCGATTGTGTTAAGAGAAAAAGATATTTTTCCTATACAGGATTTACAGAGGAAACTGCTTACCCTGGGATATCAAAGAAACGATCTGGATCTTTCAAGGGGTAAATACAGGAGAAAAGGAGAAATATTTGAGATTTATACATCTTCCTCTGAAGCTCCTCTCAGATTAACCTATTTTGATGAAGAAATAGAAAAGATTCAAGAGGTAGATTATATTACCGGTAAGCCTCTCCGAAGGTATATGAATTATGTCATTTATCCAGCAAAATATTTTGTTACTGAAAAAAGTAGAATTGAAAAAGCTATTTCATCTATTAAGACCGAGTTTGAGGAGCATTATCGTTTTTTAGTTAATAATGGAAAACTGTTGGAGGCTCAAAGAATAAAACAGAGAACAGAATACGATATGGAAATGATGTTGCAGACGAGTTATTGTCAAGGTGTGGAAAACTATTCTTTACATCTAAGTGGTAGAAAACCAGGAGAGAAGCCTTACACTCTTTTAGACTATTTTCCGAAAGAGTTTCTATTAGTAATTGATGAATCTCACCAGTCTATTCCCCAGTTGAGAGCAATGTATAAGGGTGATAAATCCCGAAAGGAGACGCTTATTAACTTTGGTTTCAGATTACCCTCAGCCCTGGATAACAGACCTCTTAAGTTTGAAGAGCTTACTACATACATGAAAAAAGTAATCTTCGTTTCAGCAACTCCTGGACCTTATGAAGTAGCTAATTCTCAAGAAATAGTAGAGCAGATAATCAGACCCACAGGATTAACCGATCCCTCGGTTATTATAAGGCCGGTGGAGGGTCAGGTGGACGACCTTTTGGGTGAAGTTCACGAATGTACTAAAAGAAATGAAAGGGCATTAGTCCTGGTATTAACGAAAAAGTTAGCTGAAAACTTAGCCGAATACCTTGCTGAACTCGGTATCAAAGCTCGCTATTTACACAGCGATATCAAAACAATAGAAAGGGTGGACATCTTAAAATCTTTAAGAGAAGGTGAAATAGATGTGCTGGTAGGTATTAATTTACTCAGAGAAGGTCTTGACCTGCCAGAAGTATCTCTGGTAGCTATCCTGGATGCTGATAAAGAAGGATTTTTAAGGTCTGAAAGGTCGCTAATACAGATTATGGGTAGAGCCTCAAGAAATATAAATGGAAGAGTAATTATTTATGCTGACAAACTTACAAACTCCTTACAAAAAGCTATTTTTGAAACTAATAGGCGGAGACAAATTCAGGAAAAATACAACCAGGAAAACGGAATTTCCCCACAATCAATTATTAAGGTAGTAAAGGATATCCTTGAGGTTATTAGAACACGGAAAGAAGATGACCAAATTCTTTATTCATATGATCCTGAGCAACTTGAACTAATTATTATGCACCTGGAAGAAGAGATGAAAGTTAAAGCACAGGAGTTGGAGTTTGAGGAAGCAGCTGAAATCAGGGACAGAATTATGGAATTGAAAAATAAATTAAGGAGAATTAAGTAAATTGCCGATTGATAAGATTGTGGTGAAAGGTGCCCGGGTACACAATCTCAAAAATATTGATGTTTTTATTCCTCGCCATAATTTAACAGTTATATCAGGTGTATCTGGTTCAGGCAAGTCAACTTTAGCTTTTGATACTATTCATGCCGAAGGACAGAGAAGGTATGTTGAATCTTTATCTGCCTATGCCCGGCAATTTCTTGGCTTGATGGATAAGCCAGATGTGGATTTTATTGAGGGCTTATCGCCCACAATAGCTATAGACCAAAAATCTATAAGCAAAAGCCCGCGATCTACAGTAGGAACTATGACTGAAATCTATGATTATTTAAGACTTCTTTATTCAACTATTGGTAAGCCATTTTGCCCCGAAGATGGGACACCTATTAGAAGACAGAGTATTGACGAAATGGTACAGGAAATAACTCACAAATTCAAAAATGATAAAGTGCTTCTTTATGCTCCAGTGGTAAGGGGTAGGAAAGGGGAATATCGCAAACTACTTGAAAATATGTTAAAACAGGGTTTAACTAAGGCCAGAGTTAACGGAGAATTAGTCAATTTGGAAGAAGGAGCACCCCCGCTGGACAGATATAAAGTTCACCATATTGATATTCTGGTTGATAGAGTGATTGTAAAAGAGGATGACCCCTCCAGGCTTATAGATTCTCTGGAAATAGCCTTAAAGCTCGGTGATGGGCTGGTTCTAACAGAAGCTGACTCAGGGGGAACTGTCTTAATGTCTGAAAAATTCTCTTGCCCGCTTTGTGGGTTTCGCTATAAAGAAATTTTACCGAGACTTTTTTCTTTTAATTCCCCTTATGGAGCTTGTCAGGATTGCACTGGATTAGGGTATAAGATGGAGTTAAGTAAGGATCTTATTATTCCTGATATGGAAGCGAGTATTATGGAAGGTGCTTTTGAACCCTGGGCGGTTAGCAGTTACTATACTTCTGTTTTGGAGAATGTGGTAAAACATTATGGGTTAAATCCTGACAAACCTTTATCCACTTATCCTCCTGAGGTAATGCAAGCGCTTCTGCACGGAACAAACGGGGAAAAAATTCAACTTTCCTACACAGATGAGTTAGGGTTAAAACACACTTATTTTAATACTTTTGAAGGAGTTATTCCTCTTCTTTTAAGGAGATATCGTGACACAGCCTCAGATAACCTAAGGGATGACATAAGTAAATATATGCTGGAAACTCCCTGCAAACAGTGCGGTGGTAGAAAACTAAAAAAAGAAGCTTTGTCTATTTATATTGGTGAGCTAAATATATATGAGTTTACCTGTCTTACAGTAGATGGGGCGATCAAGTATATCCATAATTTGAGCCTTTCTCCGCGAGATGAGTTGATTGCAGGACAGGTGATAAAAGAAATTAAAAGCAGGTTAAAGTTTTTACAGGATGTTGGTTTGAATTATCTTACCTTAAACCGTGTATCAGGTACTCTTTCTGGAGGAGAAGCTCAAAGACTAAGGTTGGCTACCCAGGTAGGTTCATCGCTGGTGGGCGTTACCTATTTACTTGATGAGCCGTCTATTGGGTTGCATCCTCGCGATAACCATAGATTATTAAAAACCCTTTTCAAGTTAAGAGACACCGGAAATACTGTGGTGGTGGTAGAACATGACGAAGAAACTATTAAGTCTGCTGATTATATAGTTGACCTGGGGCCACTGGCAGGTGTTAGGGGAGGTAATGTTGTTTTTCAGGGTTTAATTGAGGAGTTCATTAATAAGAGCAGCTCTCTAACTGCAAAATATTTGAGAGGAGAAGAGAAAATACCGGTTCCCGAGAAAAGAAATAATGTTTCAGGGCATATTAACCTTCAAGGAGCCTCCAAACATAACTTGAAGGATATTTCTTTGAAAATTCCCCTGGGGTTATTAACGGCTATAACCGGGGTTTCCGGTTCTGGTAAATCAACCCTATTATACGAGGTTATTTATAAAGGGATTCTTTATGCTTTAGGTAGAAATAAGATCAAACCAGAAGGTTTATCCGGTATATATATAAATCAAGACATAGAAAGGGTACTTTTAGTTGATCAAACTCCGATTGGGCGGACACCTCGGTCTAACCCTGCTACTTACATAGGTATCTTTGATTATATAAGGAAATTTTTCTCAGAATTACCTGATGCAAAAATCAGAGGATATAGACCTGGAAGATTCAGTTTTAATGTTAAGGGTGGAAGGTGTGAGGCTTGCCGTGGAGATGGTTTTATAAGGGTTGAGATGCACTTTTTACCTGATGTGCATGTTCCCTGTGATGTTTGTGGAGGTAAAAGATATAATTCTGAAACTCTAGAGGTAAATTATAAAGGGCATTCTATATCAGATGTTTTAAACTTAACAGTGGATGAAGCAGTCAAACTTTTTAGTTTTTCTCCACCCATTACCCGAGGGTTAAGTTTTTTGCAGGAAATAGGGTTAGGATACCTTCAACTCGGTCAACCAGCACCCACTCTCTCGGGGGGTGAGGCTCAAAGAGTAAAGCTATCAACCGAGCTTCAGAAGAGAAATAATTCCAATACTGTTTTTTTATTGGACGAACCTACTGTGGGTCTTCACTATCTGGATGTGGATAACTTACTAAAGGCTTTACATAGGTTGGTAGATAATGGTAACACCGTAATGATAGTAGAGCATAATCTTGATATTGTTAAAAATGCAGATTATGTAATTGATCTGGGGCCAGAAGGGGGAGAAGAAGGAGGTTTTCTTGTTGCCCAGGGTTCTCCAGAAGAAGTATCTTTACACCCGACATCTTATACCGGTGCCTATTTAAATAAAGTTTTATGTCAGAAATAAGCTGTTTCTATGAATGTTTGAACGACCTTCCTGAAAAACCAGGAGTATATTTACTCAAAGATACCGATGGGGGCGTTTTATATGTGGGAAAAGCTTTATCTATTAAAAATAGGGTATCCGACCACGCCCGGGATGTAACTAAAAAGTTTTACAATAGAGTTACCAGTGTTGACTATATAACCACCAGGAACGAAAAAGAAGCATTAATTCTGGAAGACAATTTAATAAAAAAGTATCGTCCCAGGTTTAACATCCGCATGAAAGATGATAAACAGTACCCTATGATTTTAATTACTTCTGAAAAATACCCCCGAATACAGATAGTTAGAAATAGGCATAGAGAAGGGATATTTTTTGGACCTTATACAGATAGTTTGGCCATTAAGAGTATAGTAAAGTTCGTTAGTAAAACTTTTAGTATTGCTGCCTGCGAAAAATTTTTTAAAACTCGTAATCGCCCCTGCTTGAAACATCACCTAAAATATTGTTTAGCTCCCTGTTGTGAAAAAATTTCCCCTGAGGAATACCATGAAAATACAAATAATGCCGTTAGATTTTTGTCGGGTGATGTAAGTTATATTTTATCCTCTTATGAAACACAAATGAGTATAGAAGCAGAAAAGTTGAACTATGAAAAAGCAGTAATATTTAGGGACAAAATTAGAAGTATAAAACATCTTCAAGAAAAACAAAAAGTGTTTTTGCCAAACGATAGAAGTAGCAGGGATTTTATATGCTTTATCATAACTGAAAGTGAAGTTCATGCTGAAAGGTTGAGGTTAAGAGAGGGGAGATTGGTGGGTGAAGACCATTTTATTCTGGAGAATATTAATGAATATATACCCGAAACGGTTATTGAATACCTTATAGAAAGAGAGTATCAACATAATTCTGATTTACCTGAGATCATTATAATTAGCATTTATTATAAAGATAAGGAGTATAAATGGGCAAGAAAAAAGGTTAAAATTAGCAAAAACCTTATTCTGAAAAAAACTGTTACAGAAGATGAAAAAAGTTTGATTCAATTAGCTTTTCAAAACAGCCTAAACCGTATTAAGATTATAGAAGAAATAATTAATAAAGATGTAGAAAAATTCAGTAGCGAGGCTCTGGAATTGAGGCAGATTTTTAATTTACCAGTATTACCGGAAAAA
>QLTX01000129.1 GCA_018725175.1 Candidatus Psychracetigena formicireducens | reverse complement strand
AACTTCTTCCTCTAAGGGTTTTTCGCTTTCTACTACCAAAATTTCTTCAATTTCTTCTTCTTGGTATTTTTCTTCTTCTAAAGCAGATACCCTCATAGAAAGTTCCTCTATTTCCTTTTTTAAGGAATCTATCATAAAACCTATGTCTTTTCTAAAAACTTCAAAAAATTCTGGTTCTAGGATAGGAGGAAATTCCGGTTCTCCCTGTTCTTCCGGCACTTTAGTTACTTCCTCATTTTCCATGTTTTCCCTCCTACCTACATTCGTTCCGGCGGTGGTAGTCTAAAATTACCATTTTTAGGTCTTGCAGGGCTATTACTAACTTTTCTTCGTTTCTCTCTTTACGGAGTAGCAACCACATAGAAACAAAAATGGGAAAACCTACCGATTGGATTAAAGTTATTGCATGAGAAACTTCCATTTTTTACTTCCCTCCTATCACCTTACATTATACTAAGTAATAAATTTTCTGTCAAGTTTTTCTATTCCCTAAAAAAACCAACTCCGGCTTCTTCCGTTTCTTGAATGAGTAGACTTTCTATTTCCTCTTGACTTTGCGGAATCCAAAAAGGGATGTCAAAATTTAACATGAAGGGAGTAGATACCCCGTAACCAAAAAGGCTTTTTGGCTTAGTCCATTTTCTTGTTTCTCCCTTTTTTAGGACTATTTTATCCCCATCCCTCTTACTACCCAAGCAAGGGTTAAAATCTTTAGTTAATTTTACCCATTGGTGGCAATGTTTGCCATAAGCCTTATATTGTGCCAAAGCTATACGTTTACCTATAAAACTGGTATAGCTGTAACTATATGGGTTTTCCCCCTCAAAAAGGCTTTGATAAGCCAAGTCAAAATCAAAACCTTTGGGCATCCCCCGGGTCTTTTCTATAAGGGATTCCTTCCCATGTCTATATAACCCCGGTAAAAGTAAGGTTAAGTTCTCTACCCTTTTTTCTTCCCATTCACCTAGATTATTGCCAATATTGACATTTAATGGTTTAGTAGATATTACCCCGTCTGTATGCACCGATAGAATTTGCTTTGTATGGGAAACTTTGGCAATAGCCCTCCATATGGTGGCTCTTGTCCAGCTTGTTATCCAAGTACCAATAAAATCGTTAAATAAACCCAAGTTACCTAAATTTCTGCCTACTTGTTGTAATAATTTACCATAAATAGAGTTAAGTATAAGTTTAACTGCTAATTCTGCCCCCCCTTTTCCTTCCAGTTCTACAAAAGTTTTTCTTTCAGAAAAAAGTTTGATTATATTTCCAGACATGGTATTTTGATGATTCCCCGGCAACGGGTTTTCCCCACCTCCGAAGCCTTCGGTATCCGGTATAATAATAGCTTCCAAAATGTGGAATTTTCTGCCACTGTCGATAGCCGCAAAAACCTCCGGGGAACATACCCATGCCTTGCCCAACGATGGGTAAAAAACATTGCCGTTTTTTGTACGGTATGGGAATGGATTCCAGTAATTTTGATTGCTAAAATCCCAAGCTACCAGATACATACCCATGCTTCTATTTTTGATAATATTTGCTAGTTTTTTACTATTACCGTATACATCCTTTACATAGTAGGCTCTGTCTAAATTTACATAAGATGGAAATCGGGTTATAGCGGTAGGGTAAGCAGATTTGATATCGTAGTCCCATGCTTCGCCCCATCGTCCTATCGCCGCCGTTTCTATTCTCCCCCCGTAGTAACTAGCAATAAATGGTAATGCCTTTAATTGTTTTTGGTGTTCATCCTCTAAATCCGTAAAGGTTGTTAAAAAATGGTCTAAGTCCAAAGTAGATAACCCCACCTCATTAACCCAACCACTTTTTTTCAAAATTCTGCCGGATATAGCCCCGGGAGAATATAAATCCTTGTAAGCTACTCGGATTCTCTTGCCAAGGATATCAACCCCTTTTTGGCAGGACAAGATAATCTTGTCTGCTAATTTTACCAGTAATTCCAATTCTAAAGAATTATACTTCGCTATATATTTCATATCTTCCCAAAGAAAATTACTTCTTCCAGCTTTTCCCTCCTGTAAAAGTACCGTTTCTTCTTCCGTTGCCACCTTCCAGTTTTTTACGCTATTGACAAAAGACGCTTGGCAATACCCCCATATATCTAGTATCTTCACCTCTTTTTTACCTTTTTTTAAGGTAAAAACCTTCTTGGGTATCCATAAGATAGTGTAATCCTTCCATATTATGGTATTTTTAGCATAGGTTTGCTTACCCTCCTTTTCTACTACCACTTTTTCCCATTCTTCCCCAGTCGTTTCTATGCCAGAATTACCAGTTAAATACAGATAGGCTTTACTAGGGATGTCCACAAGCCAATTTTCAATATCGTAATTTAAGACAAATCCTACTAATCTATAGGTCTTTGGTACTTTGAGGATATAGTCTAAAATCTGTAACGTAGTTAATCTTTCGCATCTATTACTAATTAATGGCTTGCGGCGTGATATACATAAAAGGGAATAATAGGATACACCGTTTTCGGCTATAGCTTCCCCATCTATCCCAGCCAAAGTTACTTTTGGAGGCTTAGATGGGTACTTTTTACGGTTCTTGTGCCTGTCACCCTTACGGGGATTGTGCCTATCGCCCTTTCGGTTATCCATAATTTTCTAGTACCCCCATACTGCAGTATAATTTTTATTGGTATAATTTAACTTGTTAAGGTATTTATTTACATTAATATAAACATTTACTGGAAAAAAGTCCTTACCAAAAATGGATTTTATTTGATTCATTCTTTGTACTACCTTTAGGGTAGCTTTTTCATCTTCCGTTGTTGCCCTCCTAATAAAAGGCGTTACGGCTTTAGTACCTTGGGAGTACCCCCCTTGGCTAAGGTAATTTTTTTCGGTGGCGGTCATAGCTGTAAACTTTTCTAGTTCTAGGATAGTGCCCCGGTTTAAGGTTGCTCTACCTTCCTTGATACTTTTTAACGATGGGTTAAATAACCTCATATTGTAAAGTAATTCCATATCGTGCCGCCTAGTACCAACCCTTGCCAATTTACTTTACCTCCTTTTATTAAAGTAAAAAAAGGGAGTAGCTACCTATATAACTACCCCCTCCCCATTTTTGTTAGTTCTTGTCAACGTAAATTTCGTAACTCTTAAAATTCCTCCTTGTTTTCTTATTGTAAGATGTACCCAAAAATACTAACTTTACCTTTTTACCTTCCAGTTTTAGTAAACTTTGCAGTCCTGCCGAAACAAGAACCTTATGAAACTCCCCTTCTTCATCTTGTATTAGTGCTACATCTGCTTCACCAAAAGAAGTTACTATTTTGTTAAACTCTACCACCGTACCTATAAGGGTATCTCCCGGCACCTCCGGTATCCAGTTAGTGTGTCCTACCTCCGCTTTTTGCCATGCCATTGTTATCAGTTCCCTTCTTTTCTATTTTTTTGGTAGTCTTGGAAGCCTTGCTCATAAAATCTATCTACTAGATAAGCTACTATAGCCCCCCGGCTAACACCCATGGTCTTAGACATCTCTGTTAACTGATTTATTGTACCATGTTCTAGCAAAACGGTGGTGTTCTTTTTAATCTTTTTTACTGGAAATTCCATATTTTCCCCCTCTTTCTTAACTGATAAATTCCAGATATTCCAAAATTCCCGAAGCTATTCCTTGTGCCGCCGAGTGCTGAAATGCGCTAGTACCCATCAACCTTTCTTCTTCCAGATTGGAAATAAATGCTAGTTCGACTAAAACGGCAGGGATTGAAGTTTGCGTTAAAACTGTAAAATCCGCCCACTTTACCCCCCGATTCCGCAGGTTCAAGTGACTGACTAGATTTTTTTGCATGATGTCTGCCAAAATTTTACTTTGAGGATTGCGGCTATTAAAAAATGTTTCGGTGCCGTTCGCACTCCTTAAATGGAAGGCATTGGCATGGATACTAACGAATAGGGAATTTCCTGCGACTGGTAGCCGTTGTCTCAGAGGCAAAGTGACATCCGTTGACCGGGTCATATATACCTCCATGTCCTCTGCCAATAATCT
>QLTX01000128.1 GCA_018725175.1 Candidatus Psychracetigena formicireducens | reverse complement strand
ATTTTTAACCAAAAGGGTGCGGAAAGTGAGATAGACGGTAATATATTCAGGAATTATACCGGCATTCAGAAGTTCGCCCCTGCACTTGCCAACCATCTTTTTGGCTTCGTTATTAGTGACAGCAATGAGAAACCGCCGCCGTAGTATATTCTCTTAAACCACCATCAATGTCTTTAAACCTCATATTCCGCTTAATGCCCGATAGAAAATCAGTCATTTTTGCCGATATTTAAAAAATTAAATAGCAACAGCCTCTGATGAAAGTATTTTCAGGAATATTAAGGTAATTCAACATCTTCTTAGTTTTTTTGTAATGGTAATTTATAAGCCAATCAAGAATAATGTTTCGTTTTTCATTGCGGATGTACGATGCTTTTAAGACGCAATTCACTCCCATCAGCATTTATACTCCATTCAGCCTGCCCAAATTCTTCTTTGACCTTGTTTCTGCCGTGGGCTTCAAGATACTCATCTTCAGATATTGCCCGTCCAACAACAGTGGTAAACGAAAGGGAATTATCCCTAAGAGACCACTTTAAGTTGCTAAACCAGGGACGGAAATTAATTGTTGAATGGATAGCCCACTCCAAGCTGCCCCATCCCCCGAAATCAGGGGCTTTGTATTTCTCTTCGGCTGCCCGCACTTCCTCCGGAAAAAGCAGCGTGAGCATTTCAATGGACGGGAGACTAAAGGAACGTTGCCCGGTAATGACACTATCCACGTCAAAGCCGCCTAACACATCAATATTGGCGGGTACCATGGGATCATCTGCCCGGAATATGGGATCACCGTAGTAGATATAAGCGCCTGTCGGCGACCACTTGGGCAACCACTCCTCCCCATCAACAGGAGCATGTCCATGTCCAGTAAAATGCGGCGTATTCGCTTGAAGATCAAGAAAACCTACAAATATGGCACGATCAAACATTCCGCCTCGGCGGCTGTGAAGAAAAAAGCCAAGTTTATTCCCATCCGGCGACAGGCCGAAGGGCTGGAGGATGCCAAATCCATGCCAAGGACCTCCTTCAACTCCCGTGCCCTTATTAAATATGCTATCAGCTGGTACAAGGCGATTCCAATGCTCTTTAAGCATTGCTTGGCCTTGCTCGGCTCGCAGCAAAACAGTGCCGTCGCGTAAATCCGCAAGCCACACGCCGCTCGTTGTTGAAGAGCCTCTGTTGAATGCAACGAATGGAAATTGTACGTATTCAACTACATGTATCTCTCCTTCGATTTTCATTATATGGACGGGTATGTCTTCGATTTTCCCCATTCTATTAACCCATGCGACAACTTCCTCAAGCGTGAGATAAGGTCCTGTTTCTTCTCTTGAGCGTTTTTCAATGAGTTCATTGATGTCCATCGTTAATTCGCCTTCTATATCAAATCGATAATAAAATCCTGCCACGATGACGATAATGACTAAAACCGCAGATATAAAAACCAATACACTGATTTTTTTGTTCTGTTTCATGACAAAATCACCTCCATTTACTAGTTTACCACGGCACGTTTGCAAGATAAAAATCTGAAATGAAGAAAAATAATAAATGTTCTCAATTAATTTATGTAGCAACCTTAACCACAAAAGGAGAGGTCATCGCCTGTAGAAGAGCACCGTAATTCATTTTTAAGGCTATTATACCCCCCACCCTGGTTTCGGTATTTCTATCTTCCACATCCAGTACCAGGTGGTCTGAGGAAGCACCCAGGATAGTAACACCTGTTTCCACCGGCTTAAGGCCGCTTAACATGATATCCTGCCTGCCCAGAGATAGAAGAGCGCGAGTTCTGATACCATAGTCTTTAAAATGGGTAACTTCATCAAAAGCATTAAGGGTTCTTCTCCCCCGTGGTATAGAGGGTTTTCTTTTAACTTCTATTACTTCTGCTTCTAAAACGAAGACATCCTGATAGGACCCGGGTATAGGTTGAGGAGTAACAGATTCCACACCGAGAAAAATACCTTCCCCCACCCGCATATGGTTTACAGGAATTTTTACCCCTTTTAACAGGTGGTGTATCAGGTTAGAGGAGCCTCCTGAAAGGTAAGGGATTTGCACTCCACAGACTTTTTCCACCCTTCTTTTCAGGGAATAAAATTTTTCCATTTTGGTTAGGGTGGGTATGACCCCACCATAGCAGGTAAGATTACATCCCAACCCTATTATTTCAATGCCTTTGATTTTGAGAGCTTCTGAGATAAAAGGTATCAGTTCTTCCTGAGGGACGCCCTCCCGTAAATCACCCATTTCTACCATAATCATAGTCTGGTGAACCATACCTTTCTTAGAAGCTACTTCTCCCAGAACCTTGAGGGTGGAAATCTCGGAGTTCATAGAAATATCAGCCAGATTAATTACTTTCTCGGCTACCGAAGGTGAAGGCATGCGGATAAGGGCAGTCTTAATGGAAAAATTATCTTTTACTCTTTGTAAGTTCAAAAGGCGGGAATCTCCTACAACGGTAGTGCCTGCTTCCACCAAAGCTCCCACCACAACTGGATAGCTTAAAGCCACTTTGGTTATAGGCATCAGCTCTATACCAAAAGAATTACAGATTCGTTTTAAGTTTTGATAGTTATGTTTGAGTTTACTCGGGTTTATATTTAACCTGGGAAAATCTGTATTTTGCATACTTTACCCTTTAATTGTTTGTTATATTCTTTTTAAATTGCCATCCGTGACGGATGTTATGCGCGCCTGCACTATAAGAAGTGTCTTCGGCTGTTCCCGCTGCGGTGGGAAAGAGCAGGAAGGGCAGTGTTAAAACAGACATTGCCAAAACTGTCGTTAATGAAACAAGTACTTTTTTAAAAACTTTCTTTTGCATCGAAATAACACTTCTGTTTCCTTGCATCGCTTCTACTGCCAGCTTAAAATCTTATTTCCGTTCAGGTGCACTGTGACCTCAGTTGTAGGTGCCACCCCTATCATGGACAGCAGCCTTTTTAAAAGATTTTTGATTTCTTGTTTACCCACTATGCGATTCCTCACTTCCACCAAGTATCCACTCACTTCAAAGCTCGCAACCCCGGATACCGCATCAGTAGGAATAGTGATAACTCCCTTTGCCATCTCCAGATATTCCTCATATGCTTTCCCCCCAAACTTTCCGGTAGGCATTATCTCGGCCATCTTTTTTCTTTTCTGCCCTCTCTCTTCCAGGTATACACCCAAAGAGCCAGTAATTGTGGAAACTTTTAGTTGTAATCTTTCTCCACCAGGGAGGTCAACCCATTTTTCTAACATAGCTCTTAATCTCTCCTTTGTTTTTTATTAATATTCGTTTGTCCGACTTTACTTTAGTTGATTTACCAGTACAGATAGCGAAAAGCGAAGAGAATAAGTCCGGTTACGATGGACATAGCTGCAATACCGATTAGGGATATAATGAGAATTTTTTTTGCACGTTCAAACTCATCGTTCTTGCCAGCAATATAATAATATAGAGCTAAAGTTAAACTTACAAAAAAGGTAATTCCGATAATCCAGAAAAGGACCATACCTAATGCCATTAAAGGACCTATACCAGATAAACCCCAAGTCATCATTTTCTTTGTCTCCTTTCAGCCTCTTTTAAAAAGAGGATAGTGTGTTTGATTAATTATATCTGAAATTGTTAGCCAAGATGGTTATAGCTTCAATTTCTATGGTGATTATTACCCTTTTTTAGAAAATCTAATCGTCATTTTAAAATATGGGGCACAACAACTTCCTTCAGAAGTCTCACGATGGGCATATTACTTAAAATGTGGTCTTTTTGTCATCCAAAACGTAAGTGAAAGTACCGCAGTTACACTTATTACAGAACCATCTCTGCTTGCTATTTGTATCGTAACTTCCCTTTTTTTACTACTTGACCGCAATATGGGCAATGCTTTTTTGTCATATTATCCATCCTTAAAGTGTTGATTGACATGGTTTAATAAATAAATCAATAATACTACTAACTATAAATAATTCAAGGACTTCTAAAGCCATATTATAAAGTAATATGCCCAAGAATACCGATAACCGTAGCATCCACCGGCAAAGAAGTTGTGGGGAGGAAAGATCTGGCTGAGCTCATCCGACATTTATTTAATTTGGAATGACCCCCATCCTTTAGACACAAAG
>QLTX01000127.1 GCA_018725175.1 Candidatus Psychracetigena formicireducens | reverse complement strand
TTTTATATCAGATACTATTCTAACCTTTTTCAGTTTCGTGTCCAGTTGGGAGGGGTCAGTCCAATTATTTCAGGCACGCCCACATTTTTTGCTAATCTGCACATAAGGATGTAGGCTGCACTGCTCATACGATTCAAAACCAGAAGGATATCTTCCCTTTCCATACCTTTTTCCGCCTTCCAGAAAGCTGCCATGGCTTTTAATTCGGTTTCGCGAGCCATAACTCTTACAAGGTTAAGGGCACACATTAATTTCCCCTGAGCAGCACTGGGCTTAAAGTGTTTTACCCCGTAATGCTTATCAGGGTGGTGACTGTGGGCTCTTAGCTCATCGGGGTTAAGCCCAAATAGAGTTAAAGGTGGAAGGGTTTCTTCTAACACCTCCGCTCGGAAAATAGCTCCGCAAAACTTGAGCATTTCTTCCAGCCACTCATAAAACTCTTTTCTGCCTTCTTCTTTGGCTACTACCTGGGCAGAAATGATGAAAGCTTCTAATTGGTCAAGTGAACCCCGGAAATAAATCCGGGGGTGGGTTTTAGGAACTAACACCTTTCCTTTCAGGTGGGTAAAATGCTCGGGTTTTTGCTCCAGTATAGCTCCGGTATCCAGTTCCTGGAAGCGAGCCTCCCTGTTTGAAGGTGGAGAAACTGGACTCTTTATGTCCTCAGACTCCTCCACCAGCTCAATTCCCATAACCTTAATATATTGTTGAGCGCTGGGTGTTAGGACTGTCCCGGGTTTTACTACCATTTTTTCCGGAGGACCTTCTTTAAACATTTCCCTGAGCTCTGCTTCTGTGAGGAAGTTAGGCATGGTGTTTTATTTTTCTCTTTTGAATATTTGGTAATCCTTGCTTAGTATCGTCTATCAACTGATTCCTTTGGTTATTAATATACATCATAATAACAAGGTTAGTAGTTAATGTCAATAATAATTCCCGGATTGTCTTCCCCCACCTTCATCGCGAGACTTCCTTTCCTTTCGCCACTACGGCCTGCCGAAGGCAAATGTGGTTACCCCAAAAGGTGTTAAGGAAACACTGTTGACCTATAAATAGCTTCGCCTTTTTTTACCTGTATAAAATCAACAGCTCTCCTTGAATTGCGATTGTTATCAAAACCGATTAAACCTGCAACACCATGAATTCGGGTATTCATTAAAGCTTCTTTTATTCCTGAACCATCTATGGTACCAGCGTTTTTAATTGCTTCAAATAAAATATTAGCCGCATCATACCCCTCTGCTGCTCTCAAACAGGGATTAACCCTATATCTTCGCCTATAGTTATTGATAAAGTTCTGAACTTCAGGGCGAGGGTTTTCTCTGGAAAAATCTAACAGGTAAAAGCTACCTTCTCTGGTTAGTCCTTCAACCGTAACACCATTGGAATAAGCCCATATCCCGTGACCCAAAAAATATCCGGTATAGTTTAGTTCGCGGGATTTATCTATTATACCTTTTGCTAAATCATGTCTAAAAGAACGAGGAGTAAGAAAGATAATTTCTGATTCTAAATTTATCGTTTTCTTTAGAAATTGCTCAATATTAATCGCTTCGGGTTGAAACCCTTCAAAAAGAACCACCTTACCGCCCAGGCTTTCAAATTTACTTTGGAAATCAATGGCAATATTTTTGTCGAAATCAGAACTCACATCAAAAATTACAGCTGATTTTTTTAACCCAAGCTCTTCATAAACAAACCGGGCACCCATAATACCCCAGGAAGGTTGATTTGAACGGCTATTAAAAAAATAGTCATTTTCACCTACTAAAATAGTAGGTGATATTACAGGAATACCTCTTTCCTGGAAACCAAAAAGTGCACAAGTAGGATGGTAAGCATCATAGTAGAAAAAGGCTGAAACTGTGTGTTTTCTAACCAAATAGCTAGCGGCTACACCGGGGTAATATTCAGAAATATTACCTCTTAGTATGTCCCATAATCCACGCCACCAGCTATAAAATTCTATTTCATCTGCCATTATCAGGGAAATTCTTTTGCCATTGATCCCACCATTTGCATTCCACTCTTCAGTAGCAAGCCTCAGTCCATTTCTGAAAGGCCTGAGGAGGCGATAGTCGCTATTGATACCAGATAACATACCTATAACAACTTTATCTGTCGCATTTTTATGAGCATAGAAAACAAAAACTGCCGAAAAAACAATTACAGATAGAGTAAGAAATAAAACCAGTTTTTTCAATTTAGATCCTCTTTGAGTTACCCCAACATCCCTCGCCTGAATACGAATTTATTTAAAGTAAATAATACACTGCGATCGCCCTTTTACTCTCCTCTGTTGGCTTGTTCAACCAAATCACCGAATCTCTTTTCTATCCATTCTTTAATTTCATCTCTAACCTGCCTGAATTCCATTGTTGTGTCATCTTCATTTCCTATGAAGGCAGATGGGTCTCTAAATCCCATATGAATATAGTTTAGAGCACCAGGATAGAATGGGCAGGTTTCCTGAGCATGGTCGCAGACTGTAACCACATAATCAAATTTCCTATCACGAAATTCCTTAATGTTTTTTGAACGGTAATTTGAAATATCAATGCCAATCTCCCTCATAACCTTAATAGCATAAGGGTTTACCATTGAAGGAGCTGTCCCAGCAGAATATGCTTCATAATGAGTTCCATAGAGGTAGTTTAACAGTCCCTCTGCCATTTGTGAGCGAGACGAATTATGCGTACAGATGAATAGGACTCTCTTTTTTTCAATAGCTCGTTTCATTTATTATCCCTCCTTGCCATAGTCTATAACTCGTTCATACTTGTACCACTGGTAAATTATTAGGATAAGCCTCTAAGCTCTATAAAATACTCTACCTGAAAAATGGGTTATCTGTACAGAATCAAAAAAACAATCACAATCCTACTTTTATCATTTATGTCAAGAATGAAGACCTGACCCCACCATTTCTACTCTAATTTTACCAGGTCAACGGGTTTTGGCCCTTTAACTGATAAAAAGGCAGCTGGTTCATCTCCAACATTTTCAAAGTCATGCGGTATATCCATTTTCCCCTGCACTATATCACCTTCAACTGCCACCAGTACCCTGTCTCCTACTCTGAATTTAACTTTCCCCTTAATAACAAAAAACAGTTCATCCGTAGTCGGATGTTTATGCAGGAAAACCTTCTTGCCAATCGGTAAATTGTATATAAAGGGGGCTAATGATTCATAGTCACCGAAAAACGGATTTATCTTAACTTCTGAACCATAGCTAAGTTTTTCCCCATAATAAATATGAGTAGTAACAGCATTGTCTTCCCTCAAGGAGAATTTATCTCTGTTAGATCCACAATTAGGACATACCTCGGGTGGTAACTCTCCCTGGTGTTGGTAACCGCAAAAGCCACAAACCCACTGGTTCATAGCTTATTTCATCCCTTCCAATAAACTGGTGAAAGTATCGTGGTGGTCTTCTTCCTCTGCTAAAATCTTTCTAAATAGCTCAGCTGTGGTTTCATCATTTTCACTGAGAGCTTGTTTTATAATGTCTTTATACAAAACAATAGCACCAGCTTCATCTTTACTGTCCTGTTCTAACATTTCTTTAAGTGTTTCTCCTACGAATATCGGTTCGGGTTTGGTAGTGGGTTTATCGCCCAGATACCATAGACGCTCAGCAATAGCTTCTGCATGTTTCATCTCATCAATAGCTATAACCTTAAACTCCTCTTTCACGGCAAAATGCTTAACTCCGCTCCAGAGAACATGTTGCCACATATACTGAATAGAAACCTGCATTTCAGCAGCAATGGCTTTGTTTAACATACCTAATAACTCTTTACTTACATGGTTACTCATAACTAATCCTCCTTAAATAATTTTATACTCTTTGTGTTTAATTAATATATCTTCGGCTAACCTCTCAAGAGCCATAAAATCGCTCTTTTTGGGGTAGCCTTTAGCCATTACCGGTTCCAGGACTTCCACTTTCAGGTTACCTATCATCCCGGATAATTGCTCAACTGTTTTTCCCCCCCAACCATAAGAGCCTATAATGGAAACCACCCGTACCTTGGGACGAAGGGCATTAGCCAGGTAAGTTGCATATACGGCTGCTGGATGGGGTCCTGTCAATACCGTAGGGGTAGCCACAACTAAA
>QLTX01000126.1 GCA_018725175.1 Candidatus Psychracetigena formicireducens | reverse complement strand
GCTGCCGCTGATGAAGAACGCATTAAAAAAATTATTCAATTGGCTATGGATTTATTATCCAGAGAGGAAATGGAGACAGAAGAAGGCAAAGTGGTAGAAACTCTTAAAGAGGCAGAATCAGTTTTAACCTGGTTGAAGGAACAAAAAATGATGAAAACTGAAGATGGGGTTAAATATCCTGCCGAGGCTTATGCTTATGTGCCAGACAAAGAGAAACTCACAACCTGGAAGCTGAGACTCTGGGAAGACCTGGAAAAAAAGGTGACCCGTGTTCAGTTAGGTAGAGCAGCTGCGGCTTTAAGTCCAGGAGGGTTTCGTGGCAATAGAGTAGATATTCCTGCTGGTGATATATCAGCAGTGAAGCGTAGAATTCGTAGTGAATATAAAAAGTTAGGGGTAGAAGATGAGGAAATTCCCAAGTGGGTGAAGGAGGCCGAGAGCAGAAATTTACTGGTGGAGTTTGTGCCCCTTACTGAATCTAAGATCGTTTCTAAAGGTGTAGCCAATGTAATTATTCTAAAACCAGGCTTTAATACGTCAAAAGAGAGGTATTATGCTCCTGAGACCATAGCCAAAGACTTTAGGGTATTTGAGGGAGTGAAAATGTATGCAGACCATCCGACTGCAGAAGATGACAAACAGCGACCAGAGAGATCAATTAAGGATTGGGTGGCTACCTTGAAAAATGTCAGGGTAGATGAGAAAGGGCAAGTGGTGGGTGAGGCTTTAGTGGTGGAACCCTGGATGCAGGAGAAGTTAGCTGTACTGAGAGATAAAGGTCTCTTAAATGAAATGGGAACTTCTATCAATGCGGTGGGGCAGGCTTCTAAGCAGACCATAGAGGGAGTAAAGACCAATTATATTGAGAAAATCACCAGAGCAAGAAGTGTAGATTTTGTTACAGAAGCTGGTGCGGGGGGTTTGGTTCAGATGTATGAATCCAGTCCCGAATATGATGTTGACCTTATATCAATTGAAATTTTAAAAGAAAGAAGACCTGATATAATAAAAGAAATTGAGGCTGAAGCGAAAGCGGAAGTCTTACAGGAGGCGAAAAGGAAAATGGATTTAGAACAAAAGGTTAAAGAATTAGAAACACAAATAACTGGTTTGACCGCAGAAAGAGATAGCTTAAAAACCCAGATAGTGGAGGCTGAAAAAGCCAAAGCAACCGCTGAGACCAAGGTTAGTTTAGACGAAGCCTTGAGCAAAAGCGAACTGCCTGAGCCAGCCAAAGCTCGTATCATGGAGAGATTTAAAGAAGCTCAATCTGTAGACGGGTTAGAAGAGGCTATAAAATCCGAACGGGAGTATATAGCTCAACTAACTGAAGCAGGTAAGGTAAAAAATATGGGTGGAAGTCAGCCTGATAGTAAGGCTGCTAAAGAGGCTCTTAAAGAAAGCTTTAAGAAGTTGCACCCAGAGTGGGACGAAAAACAAATTAATACTGCCGTAGAAGGCAAATAGGAGGAATAATGGCAAGGAACATAACATACAGACCGGGTTGGAGATTGAACATACCAGTTACCAACCCTTTAATACCGCTCAGTGGCAGAGCAGTCAGGTATGGAATTTTAACAGGTATCGCTTTAGCTGACAGAAGGGCGGATGGAACTACTCCTGTTGACTTTGGTCCCTTTGTAGCCAGGCTGCCAGTTAGAGACGAGTTAACTGGAGGGATAGCAGTTGGGGCAGCTTTATTTTATAGAGATGATGTTGCATTTTTAACGAATAACCCCACAGGAACTCATTATTTTGGTATAGCTTTTGGTGCGGTAGGCAGTGGTTTAACTGCTACTATTGAAGTGATTCATAGCGTTACCCCTGGCGCAGGAACTTTAGCTGTTGGTTCTATAGGCACAGCACAAATAGCACTGGGAGCGGTTAATGAACCGAGAATGGCTCCAGCGTCTTTAACTGGCTTAATAGCCAGCGTTGTGCCCAATGCTAATGTTGTTGGTGGTCTTTTGGTTTTGCATAGAATTGACTGCCCAAGCGCTTCTCAAGACAATAACATAGTTTTAACTCACAGAACCAGGATAATTGATGCCTGGGCTCTGAATACGGGAATAGCAGCTCATGCTACTGCTGACACTTGGCAGGTTAGAAATGCAGCAATTCCTGTCAGCGATATAGTGGCTAAAACGGCTACGATAAACGCAGTGAGACGCATTAGCACAATTGACCCAGCTCAAGCGGAAATTGCTGTTGGGGGGACTTTAAGGGTAACTACAGTTCTAAGTCTCAACGCAGCAGTAACCGCTTATATTTTAGGCATCAGAGTAGCCTAAGGATTATGGAGGAAAAATAAAAATGGCAGAATTAATGAAAATACTAGAAGGCTGGGATGGTTATAGTGCCATCTCAGAAATGAAAAAACCAGGTGACTGGGAAAATAAACTTAAAGAAGCGGTGGATTTATTGTCCAATGCTAAAGGTATGCCTCAGCACAGACATGAGTATTTATTACGAGAAGCTCTAACAACCTCAGATTTCCCTTTTTTGTTTGGTGATGTATTAGACCGACAGGTTTTGGCAACTTATAAGGCGATTGAACCTGAATGGAAAAAGTATATGAAGATAAGCACCGTTAACAGACTATTTCCTCATATAGGCGGAAGGAGATTCGCTATCGCTAATACAGGTATGGTTTTGGATGAAGTAGCAGAGAAGGGCGAATATAGGCAGATAGCTATTATTGAAACTCCATACAACGTCTTCGCAAGAAAGTATGGTAATAGAATAGACATCTCCTGGGAAGCCATGTTAGCTGATGATTTAGGGGCTTTGAAAAATACCCCTGCCGAGATGGCTTGGTTGGCAGCTAACACAGAACATTTCCTAGCAGTTTCTTCGTATGCTGGTGATTTAGGCACTCACGCCGCTGGTAATTTATACCAGACTGGAGTAAATTCAGCTGCGTTGCCTTTAACAATCGCGAATTTAGAAACAGCTGTAGCAGCTATGCAGGCTTTTAGGCATCCGAGCGGACAGCCGATGCGTAATAGACCTAAATATTTGGTGGTATCGGATGGCGGGCTTGAATTTACAGCCAGGCAGATTCTTACTTCAGCCACTAAGATGTGGGTGCAGAGAGGTGCTACTGATGCAGCTGCTTTACCTTTCCCCACAGCTAACGTCATTGCTCAGTATGGATTGGAATTGGTAGTTGACCCCTGGCTGTCTATTGTGGCAGGTGGAGCTGGTCATACTCGGAGGTCCTGGTATCTCTTCGCTGACCCAACCCTTATCGCTGCCATAGAGTGCGATTATTTAAAGGGTCACGAAAGACCTGAAATCTGCATGAAGGCAGGTGATAAAGTCTCTATCGGTGGCGGAGATATTAGTCCAATGGCTGGAGATTTTGAATCCGATAATATCCTGTATAGAGTTAGACAGTGTTTTGGAGCTAACAAGATGGATTGGAGAGCAACCTATTATAGCAGGGTAGCCGACTAACCTTGAGAAAAGGGGCAGGCATTTCACCTGCCCCAGAGAAAAATAATATGACTGTTACTTATAATCTGGCAAATAATATAGGGCAAGTAAGGTTGATTACCGGAGATAACATTCTGGCAAAAGCGGTATTTACCGATGCAGAGATAACTTATTTCCTTACTGCAAATAACAATTCTATAAACCTTGCGTCAGCCTCAGTATTGGAAGCTTGGGCAGCTAAACATGGGACCAGTATGGAGAGGGAAGAAATTGGTGATTACAGTTTTACTCAAAAAATTGTCTCTAATATGCTGGAATTAGCAAAAAATCTCAGAGAAAAAGAAAGTTTAACTCCAACTGTAGCTATAGCCAGTTTTGACCTTGCAAATGGTGGGAGATAAATCAAATTGCGAGGAATAAAAATTTAATGAAATGGAGGTAAATCTATGTTTCTTCAGGTCAGAAATAGAGCTAGGAGTAACCTGGCTGCTGGCATAACTTTAGCCGAAACCACGCTTACGGTACTTCCTAGTGAGGGAGAAAATTTTCCTCAGCCTGGTTTTGGTTTTCACATTACTATAAACAATGAAATTCTTAGGTGCACTCATAGAGTTGGAGATACCTTAACTGTTATTAGAGCCCAGGAAGGGACTTTTGCTGCTGCCCATCTGGCTGGGGCTTCGGTGGAACTGCGGATTACAGCCAAATTGGTGGAGGATCTTAATGCCGAGGTTACTGCTCATAGAGGTGCTACCACAGGCATTCACGGAGTTGGTGCTTCTACGGTAGAAAGTGCCGCTGGAGCACAGGCGAAAGTGGACGTCCATG
>QLTX01000125.1 GCA_018725175.1 Candidatus Psychracetigena formicireducens | reverse complement strand
GGAAATACAAAATGGATGAGGTTACGGTGTAATGTATGATATGTTAATTAGTGAACGGTCTACTAGTCTAACAAAAGCAGCATCGCTACGTCTCCACCCTTGAGGATTTACGGTTATACTCCCTACCAAGTTATTCACCCCCGAGTTGGGTTGGAAAACTTGAGTTCCAACCCATCCTGCATGCCCAGTCATTACAAAGCCTACATCGCCATTATTGTGAACAGCTCTGAAACCTAAGGTAGAATTACCTTTTGTAGTCCATATTTGAATACCTCCCAATAAGGAGGGTCTGTACCTACTTGTTTTTGAGAGAGGCTCAAAGCTTCCCTTCTCAAAAATCACTGGTGCGTCTCGTCCAAGGAAATTACTAATAGCATCTGTATATTTGGTTTTTAACTCTCTTACTCCAACTATCAGACTATTCTTAAAAATACAGGTAGCAATATAGGTTATAGGAACCTCCTTTAAAGATTCTTTGAGTTCTATAAGGATTTTATTCTGAAAATCTTCAAGTTCTTTGAGAGTAAAACATGCACTGAAGAATTTTACTTTTATTCCTTCCACCTTATTAACTTCTGTTGATATATTTTTTGTAATCTCTTCCTTCAACTCTTTGAATCCGATGTATATGGTACCAGTTGTAGGATCCGCATAATGGCCTGCATAAAGGGTGTCAGGACCAAACAGATTAGCTTTATGTAGCCTTCTTGTAACTTCAATCAGTCTGAGGTTATTTATTAGAGCGATAGGTGTAACTTGCTTGTAAGATCCATCAATCCACCTTACCAAATTGGCGTGATTCTGGTTTGCAGAGTTAAAGCCAATACCTCCCACATAACTAACTTTTGTAAGGGTAAATACCAGAATTGCTACGATAACAATACTGGTAAATAAACTAATTTTTCTTTAAACTATTAAACTTGACCCTCATATCAAAATCCTCCTTGTATGTAATAATTTTTTATTTTGGTTAAAACTAAATTGAACTTTCTCTACCATTATACCTGTAATAGTTTAGTTTTCCCAAAATCTTAGTTGTAGTATATCACCCCCCCTAAAGCTGTCAAGCTGAATATGTGCGGTTGTCAAGACTCTTTACATTTCCGGTAAAACTGATAATAGTTTTTAATTACATTTTTTCACAGCTGAATCTTTACAGGTAGTCTTCCATAAGCAGGTTCTCCTGACAGTACCTTTATGACGCCTGTTATGGAGAGGGGTGAATATTCATAGGCAAATATGCAGGTTTCGGTATCTTCTGTGAAGCGAGCATCAAAAGGGTTCTTTAACAGAATGGCGATAATATTTTTATTATTGTGTTTTATTTCCTTGTAAAGCTCAATTTGGCCCGGGTTAAATCTGCTATTGTGCATCCCAAAAATGATGAGGTCCTTATCCAGGCTTTTCCGACAGATCTCCTCAATCAAGTCTTTATCAGGGTTTTGAGGAATGGCAATACCCTCTCCGCCCAGGAGTTCCGTAACCGAAGTGCAAAAGGAGACCGGCAAATTTTTTCCGTCTTCTACATTTGTGGTTAAAGCTGGTTCTGCAGATATTGAGAGTATGTTCTTACTTCTTACGGGCAGTAAAGAATTTTTACCCGTTATAAGAGTGATGCTTTTCCGGCTTACCTCTGCGGCAAATAAAGCAGACGACTCATCGGAAAAAAGTCTCTCCAGCATAGAAATATCTGGACACAGGTTTTGCATCAGTCGGTATTTTTCCTTCAGCCCCAGGATGCGTCCTACCGATTCATCTATCCTTAATTCGCTTAATTCACCGCTTTTTACTGCATTTTTTATTGCTTCCACACTTCTGATTTGAAAGTCAAGGGTATGGGATATGCAAATCATGTCAGCACCGGCTTTGAGAGCTTCTACTGCTGTCTTTTCCACCCCGTAGTTGTCAAGCACAGCTTTCATTTCAATACAATCGGTTATTATAATACCCTGAAAACCCATCTGCCTGCGCAGAAGCTCGGTCAGTATCGGGTATGATATGGTTGCCGGGCGGCTTTCCCCATCAAGAACCGGGAAAATTATATGTGCGGTCATAACAGCAGCCACACCGGCTTCAACAGCCTTTTGAAAAGGATAGAGCTCAACTTTTTCCAGCCTGTCGCGCCCATAAGATACACTGGGTAATCCAAGGTGTGTATCAATATCTGTATCTCCATGTCCGGGGAAATGTTTAGCGGTAGCTACCACACCTTTGTGCTGAAGTCCTTCTATATAGGCACAGCCCAGCTCTGCCACTTTATCTGGGTGGTCTCCGTAGGAACGTGTTCCTATGATAGGGTTTTCTGGATTATTATTTACATCCAACACGGGGGCGATATTTAGGTTGATACCCATTGCCCTCAGTTTCTCTCCCGTAAATAAGCCTTGCTGCCGGGTGCTGCCGGGTATACCGGCGGCTCCGAAAGCCATATTGCAGGGAAACATCAATGAGGTATGCCGAATGCGTGAAACATCTCCGCCTTCCTGGTCAACCCCTATGAATGCCGGAACCTGATTATATTTAATCATATTTAACTGTATCAGGGATATGAGTTCAGCAGTGTCTCCGATAGATCCTATGTTTCTGGAAAAAAGGATGATATTACCGACATTATACTCTTTGATCAGCTTTTCCATATACCTATCAAAATTAGGCGACGGAAAGCCAGCCATAATCAACTGACCGATCTTTTGCTCCAATGTAAGATTATCTAATTCCACTTAAAGTCCTCCTATGTTAAAAGGTACTGTTTTTCATACCACCTTGTCTTTTACTGGAGCTATACTTCCACCCCATATGAGCTTAGCAAAAACCGTTTACTTTGGGGCAAGCTGGTAGCCAAACTAATCGCTTGTTTTGTAGGCATAAAAACATTGTATCACAATACCTTCTTTGGGTTGCCATATTTTATACTTCATAACCAGCCCTTAGTTTTTTATAGTTATTCCGATTCTTAGGAGAGAAATTTCGCAATAAGCTCTCCTCTAAGTCATTGTCCTAATTTTCATCAGGTTAACCTCCGCTGAGCCCTGTGGCAATCTCATCTTTTCCCCTTTGTCTCTCTGGACTCGATCCAGAGTCTCCGCATTATTCTTGTCTTTGCGAAGGGCGAAGCCCTGTGGCAATCTCATGTTTTGATTATAAATTCTTTAAAAGATTAGACTGCCGCGGGATTTCATCCCTCTCAGATACAAAACAAGGCATCATCGCGAGAGCCCATAGGTCTCGTGGCGATCTCATCATTTCTCTCTCCCGTCATCCCTGGCTTGACTAAGAATCTCCCCCACTTGTTATCCATGGCTTGACCAGGGATCTCCGCTTTTAATAATTAAATACCTTTAATAAGCCTGCTATGAAAGCATAAAAAAATCTATGTTAAGTGAATAATGTAGCTTCTACCCCACTACCTCGTCATATATCAGTCCCTGCAGTGCTCGCCGCCTGCGGGCGGCGTGCAGAAAAAACCCATTGGCTCTCGGGTAAAAAAATTTCTTCCCCTGAAACCCTAATTTTTGTCTGTTCGCCTTGAATTTGCGCAAATTTAATTTGATAAATTTTTAATTTTTTGTTATTATTTTGATATGAAAGTTTCATTGATTTATTTTGATTTTCCAGCAGACCCAAAGGCTATATTGGAGGGTTGGGGATTTTATTCAGAAGGAGTTGCATCCATATCAACCGTATTAAAAAAGGGGGGACACAAAGTTTCCCTGCTCCATCTAATAAAAGAAATTCCAAAAGAAAAATTTTTGGAAAATATGGAAAAAGAAAATCCAAATTTAATTGGATTTTCTTTCACGACCGACAGTTTTCATCGTTTGCCTAAGTACCTAAAATGGATTAAGGAAAACAAATTTAATATTCCGATTATCTGTGGTAGTTATCATTCTACCCTAGCTCCTGAAGAAGTTATAAATATAAAAGAGGTGGATATGGTTTGTATAGGAGAAGGGGAATATCCGATGCTTGAACTCTGTGATAAAATAGAAAAGAAAGAAAATTACGAATATATTGAGAGTCTATGGATAAAAACAAAAAATGGAATTATTAAAAACAGAGTCAGTCCACTGGTTGAGAATTTAGATACCCTCCCGTTCCCCGATTTCGCTTTGTTTGATCTTCATAATTTAATCGCTTCTAAAATCAATACTGCAACGATCACAATTTCAAGAGGATGCCCATATAATTGCTCGTATTGTGCTAATCATGCAATCCGAAAAATGTATCCAAATTCTACTAAATACACAAGGAACAGGAGTCCGGAAAACTCGATTGAATTGGACTGACCCCTCCCAACTGGACACGAAACTGAAAAAGGTTAGAA
>QLTX01000124.1 GCA_018725175.1 Candidatus Psychracetigena formicireducens | reverse complement strand
TATATTTAAGTTGTACTGTAGAAGATGAGTATGAATAAATACTTGCAAAAAAATAAAAAACTGGAGGCTTTCGCCTCCAGTTAATCCTATTGTTTATGATTTAAATCTTTTAGAAACAAAAAGTCTGGTCTATCAGTTCTTCAACCTTTCTCTGCTCATTCCTTTCCTTAACCAGGTTTTTAACATATCCAAATTCAGAAGCTATTTCCAGGCCAAAGGCTTCTACATCCTTGAGCACCTCTCTACTGCTGGATAGTTGAAAACAACGTAGTTTTATAAGTAGAGTTTCAAAGGGTTTGTCGGAACTGTATCTAAGGAGAGTATAACGAGCGACAAAGGAACCGCAATCAGCACATTCAACATGAATCTTTACCTTATCACCCTTTTTCACATAAACATTGTTTTTGTGGTTTACACTTTTACAAATCGGACAGGTTTCCAGTTTGGCGGTGTCCATTAACGCCCTCCTTTTAGGTTAACAGTTTTATTAAATATACTCCCAGCGTGGATAATATTACTGCTGAGAACAAAGCAATTATGGTTCCAACTTTAGCCATATCTTTCACTTTGATGATACCCGAGCTGTAGGCAATGGCATTTGGTGGGGTGCTGATGGGTAGTATCATAGCGATGGAAGCTGAAAGAGCAATTATAATGGCTATACTGGTAGGTTCGGCTGAAACCAGGCTGATTCCGATAGGGACGATTAGTGAAGCAGTCACAGTATTAGAAATAAAAGTAGTTAGGGTGATAGTAAACAGGGCAAAAAAGATAAAGACCATCATTGGATTTAGTTGCAACCCGCTAGCCTGGGAAACCACCCATTGAGAAAGACCGCTTTTTTCAATGGCTACCCCCAGCGATAAGCCACCACCGATAAGGAGCAGTACATCCCAACCTAACTGTCCCAGGTCATCATGGTTAAGTATTCCCAATCCGGTAAATACAATTGCTGGAATCAAGGCTCCTACTGCTGGGTCATACTTATGCCATTCTCCGGTTAGCCAGAAGGTGATGGTTATCAAAAAGGTTACCAGAGTAATTATCTGTGTCTTATTGAGTTTTTTGCTGGTGCTTATTTTTAGTTCTACCGCTTTGGCTTTAGGTTTAAAAAAGGTAATGAGAATCCAATAAGTAAACATGAATAAGATTATAGCGAGAGGTAAGCCTACGCTCATCCAGCGCAAGAAAGATAGTTCAATGCCCTGAGCTCTAAGAAGTCCTATGGCTATAGCATTGGGTGGAGTGCCTATAGGGGTAGCCATACCTCCAATGTTGGCAGCAAAAGGTACACCTAAAATCATAGCCAGCGAGAAGGGGTCTTTAGCCTCCAGGTTTTTCACAATTAGGAGTGATAAGCTCATCCCCAGAACAGTAGCAGCGGTGTTGGACATCCACATGGAAAGAAAGGCTACCACAGCCATAATCCCCAAAAGAACTTTCCTGGGCGAATTACCCACCCGTGAGACAATAGCCTGGGTGAAAATTTCGTCCAGACCGTATTTACTCAAGCCCGCAGAAAGGGCAAAGCCTCCGAGAAAAAGCAGGATTACCGGGTCAAAGAAAGGAGAAATAAAGGTTCTTATGGGAACTTCAATGACTCTTGCCAGAAAAATTAAATTCAGAAACAATACTAATAAAGAGGTAGAGTAAAGAGGTATGGCTTCGGTTATCCAGAGAATTGCTCCAATTACCAGTATTCCCAGAGTTATCCTGCCTCCTACTGGTAAATCAGGAATAGGTAAAAGATATACCACATATCCCAGTATAATTGCTAACACAATGGTAATTAATTTTTTATATTTTATAAAAAACATCCACAAAACCTCCTGCTTCATTACAACGATATTTTAATAAATATTATTTATTATTCCTTCAAGAAAGAGGGCAACTCCTCTTTAACTAATTCTATAAATTTTAACAAATCCATAGCCCCTAAATCACCTTTTCTTCTTTCTCTTACTGCTATAAGATTAACTTCTTGCTCCCGTTTACCCAGGATTAACATATAGGGAACCTGCTCGTGCTGAGCGGTTTTTATTTTAGCCGAAAGGGCTTCCTCCCGGTTATCAACTTCAACCCTGATTTTATTTTTCTTTAACTCCCTGGATATATTTTCCGCATATTCGCTAATATCAGGTTTAACCGGAAGAATTTTTACCTGCACCGGTGAAAGCCAGAGGGGAAAAGCCCCACTATAATGTTCAATCAAGGTGCCAAAGAACCTTTCAAAACTTCCTAAGATTGCCCGGTGGACCATTACCGGTTGGTATTCTTTGCCATCAGGCCCCATATAGATAATATTAAACCTTTGGGGAAGATTGAAATCTACCTGTATGGTGGTGCATTGCCAGAGTCTTCCTATGGCATCTTTGATTTTTATATCAATAGCAGGTCCGTAGAACTTGGCTTCACCCTCAATAACTTTATAGTTTAGCCCTAACTCCTTCATTGATTGTTCTATAGCTTCTCCGGCCATTTCCCAGGCTTTTTCTTCACCCACATACTTGGATTTATTTTCTAAATCACGAACGCTAAATTCAATAGAATATTCATGAAAACCGAAAGTTTCCAGTATATATTGTGCCAGTTCAATAGCGTTTTTTATCTCGTCTTTCAATTGGTCGGGACGACAAAAGATGTGAGCATCATCCTGGGTAAAACCTCTGACCCGAAGAAGTCCGTGAAGAACCCCGGATCTTTCGTTACGATACACCGTACCCAATTCTGCCCAACGAAGGGGTAAATCTTTGTAGCTTCTGGTTTTACTTTTATAAGCCACCATAGCAAAGGGACAGTTCATCGGTTTAATCAGGTATTTTTGTTCATCCACTTCCATGGGTGAGTACATATACTCACTGTAAAAAGAAAGATGACCGCTGGTTTGCCAGAGACTTTCCCTGCCTATATGGGGTGAAAATACGAAACCATACCCTCTTTTCAGATGTTCATCTCGCCAGAAGTCTTCAATTATTTTCCTGATCATAGCCCCTTTGGGATGCCATAAAACCAAGCCTGCTCCTATTTCGTCTTCAATACTGAAAAATTCAAGCTCTTTACCTAATTTTCGGTGGTCTCGTTTCAGGGCTTCTTCTCGTTGTTTCAAAAAACCATCAAGTTCTTCCCTGGTAAAAAAAGCGGTTCCATAGATTCTCTGAAGCATAGGTCTTTTTTCGTCGCCCTTAAAGTAGGCTCCCGCTATACTTATTAATTGAAAAGACCCGCTTTTCCCGGTGGAAGGCATATGGGGTCCGCGACAAAGGTCAACATATTCACCCTGCCGATACAGGGTTACCCATTCATCTTCAATTTCTGCGATAAGCTCAACTTTATAATTTTGACCCAGTGAAGCGAAAAGATTCATCGCCTCATCTTTAGAAACCTTTTCAGCAACTATTACTAAATTTTCTTTAACAATCTTATCCATCTCCTCGCTGATAACCGGCAAGTCTTCAGGAGCAAGGGGGCGGGGTAAATGAAAATCGTAATAGAAACCATCTTCAATGGCTGGACCGATAGTATATTGGCTTTCAGGAAATAGCCTTCTTACTGCTTGAGCCATAATGTGTGATACCGAGTGTCTTAGAGGTTCCAGAGCTTCCTTACCAGCATAAACCAGAGATATGGTATCACCCTCGTCTGGTTTGGCTGATAGGTCTTTTAGTTCACCGTTTATAAGGGATAAAAGAGCATCAGGAAGTAACTCTTTACCATAGGTAGAGTAAATGTCAAAAACGGTTATGTTGTGGTCAACTTCCACAACTTTGTTTAAATCAACAAGCTTTACTTTCATAATTAACCTCCTTTAAAAATAAAAAAACTCTCTATCTTGTGAGGACGAGAGTTATCCCGCGGTTCCACCTCTGTTGGTCCTATTTTATAGAACCCTCTTGTATTCTCCCATTTAGTGAGGAGAGGCACGGTCTTTATGAGGGTTATCCTCTTTCTCAGACCACCCTCAGGGATGGTGTTCCCTCTGCTATCCTGCAGGAGACTTTCAGCCAGGGTCTCCCTTCTCTTTCCAGGAGTTAACAGGGTACTTTTCCCTTCTTCGGGTCTATTTATGGTGGGCAGTGATGGAATCGAACCATCGACCTCTACCGTGTCAAAGTAGCGTTCTACCACTAAACTAACCGCCCACTGCCCAAAGTATACACTAATCTGGAAATTTGTGTCAACTTTAACCTCGCAGTCATCGCGAGGTTGCCCAAGGCAACCGCGGCAATCTCATTTTTATTTTCTTTGTCTCTCTGGACTTGATCCAGAGTCTCCCTCACTTTGTCTCTGATTATATGAAAGCACCTTAGAACAACCGACAGTTTATACTGTTAGTAAGAATAAGGAGGTACTACCAT
>QLTX01000123.1 GCA_018725175.1 Candidatus Psychracetigena formicireducens | reverse complement strand
TATTATGGAGGCTGAATAGTTACGTTATAATTATCATAAATCTATATATTTAATCTGGTCGCTCCTTATATTTGGAGGTAAGTTTGGAAGAGAAAATTGTAATCGTTGAAAATTTAAAGAAACAGTACGGCATAGTAAAAGCGGTTGATGGAGTAAGTTTTTATGTTAAAAAAGGCGAGGTTTGCTCCATCCTGGGACCCAATGGCGCGGGTAAAACCACCACTTTGGAAATTGTAGAAGGACTAAGAAAAAAGAATTCTGGTAAAATAACCATTTTCGGTAAAGAGGTGGAATCCATAGGCAAAGAAGAAAAAGAGCGTATCGGGGTAACCTTGCAGGAAAGCAGTTTATTCCCCAAATTAACTGTTACTGAAACCATTAATCTTTTCCGCTCTTTCTATAAAAAATCGCTTCCAGCCCGAGAAATCCTTGATTTATTAGCCCTGGAGGAAAAAGCCACTTCCTATGTGGAAAAACTTTCTGGAGGACAAAAGAGAAGATTATCGGTAGCTCTCTCCCTGGTCAATGACCCAGAATTGGTCTTCTTAGATGAACCTACCACCGGTTTAGACCCGCAGGCGAGAAGAAGGGTCTGGGAAATGGTAAGAAACCTGAAAAAACAGGGTAAATCAATCATTCTAACTACCCACTATATTGAAGAAGCCGAAGAACTTTCAGATTATGTGTTCATTATGGACCACGGTAAAATCATTAAGGATGGCACCCCTAATGAACTTATAGCCAGCTTGGGCTCCCTTTCTTATATTGAATTTGAATCTCACGCTAATGGAGTGAAAGCTATTCTGGAAGAAAATGGACTCCAAATCAAGGATGGTGAAAGAATAATTATTAAAACCCCTGACTTTATTAGTACTCTGGAAAAATTAAACCAGCTTTCTAAAGAACATTATTTTGACATTAAAAACCTGATTATTCGTCAGCAAAACTTAGAGGATGTTTTCCTCCACCTTACCGGAAGAACTTTAAGAGATTAAATATGGGTATAAAATATCTATTTACCAGTTTTCTTAAAGGGACTATGCGGGATAAAATGACTATTTTCTGGTTAATACTGTTTCCAATAATTCTAATGTCTATCTTGATTGCTATCTTCTCCAGCTTTGATAGGGTAGAAAATCTCCAATTAAAAGCGGTTTTACTTACTAATAATATCGGAAACTCCCAAATAATAAGTGAAGCACTGACTTCCCTTGACCAGGAAATGATTTCCTTTGAAGTTAAAGATTACACTGAAGAGTTATTAAAAGAAAAAATGGAGGTATTGAGGGGGCACGAATTAGACCTTATAATTGTCATTCCCGATGATTTTAATGCTACCTTTAGTAGCTGGCTGATAAATTTCCCAACAGAAAATTCCCCACCACCTGAGCTGCAGGTTTACTACTTGCAGGAAAGGCAAACCTCTAATATTAGCCTGGAAATTGTTAACAGCGTCATTCAATCAATCAACAACAACCTCCTCCAATCCTTCGGCTTTCCTATAAAAAGCATTGCAGTTCAAGAGACCGTTACCGGAAGGATGGTGGATTTCAAATACAAAGATTTCATCTTCCCCGGCATGCTTATTTTTTCTTTTCTTTCTACTTCCCTATGGGGAATCACCGCTGAAGTAATTGACCTTAAAACTACCAAAATCACTAAGTTACTAAAACTCAGCCCTATTGGTCCCAAAGAAATATTCTTATCTTTTTCCGCCTCCAGGCTGGTGCTGTTAGTTATACAATTTTTTCTTTTAAGCGCTATAGCCATTTTTGTTTTCAATGTTTCAGTAAACCCCTTTAATCTGGCATTCATTGGTTACCTTCTGCTAGCTACCTTAACCTTCCTGTCGCTCGGTTTTTTCCTAGCGGGTATTCTACAAAATATGGGACAAGCAGAAGTTGTTTGCAACTTGCTTCTGCAGGTGATGCAATTCCTGGGGGGAATTTATTTTGATGTTTACAACACGCCGATATTTATCCGTTTTCTGGTATATATTAACCCGGTCACCTATATTATTGGGGGAGCCAGAAGTTCTTTGGGTATAGCAAACGTTCCCTATCCATACTATCTATCTTACACGGTACCACTACTTATGTCAACTGCGTTAATACTTCTTTCCTTTAAATTCTTTAAATGGACGGAGGAAGCATGAATACATTTATTACAGTTTTTATAGCCAGTTTTAAAACCTTCCTCAGAGATAGATTAATGTTATTTTTTGCCATAATGTTCCCCTTAGTATTTGCTTTGATGTTTGGTTTTATCTTTGGTGGTCAGACTTACGATGCCAGCACTATCAGGATAGGTATCTTAAAAGATAATACCGAGCTTCAAGAGGTTGTGACCAAAGATAAAAGATTTACTGTAATAGAGTATGAAAATAAAGATATTCTTTATTCCGAAGTTGATAAAGGTAAACTTAACGCGGGGATTATTTTTGCTGACGATATTTTGGAATTACTTTTAAACCGCAATGCTTTAATGAGAATGCCTGCACTCAGAAATAACTTAACCGACTTAGCTGTAAAGCTGGGTAAGAAACCTGAAGTAAGGGAGATGGGCATCAAGGTTGAAGCAATACCCATAGTAGGCGGTAAAATTCAATCCGAATACCTTTCATACCTGATACCAGGAGTTATAGCCATATCCCTGCTTACAGGAATGTTTACTGCTCTGGAAATATTTTTAGGATATAAAAAGAGGGGTATTATCAAAACTATTACCACTACTGCTGCCAACCCTTCTTCTTTTGTGCTGGGTTCCATCTCCGGTAGAATACTCACTTCTACCCTGATTTCCATTCTTCTCCTCCTGCTGCTGATAGTTATTTTCAGACTACATTATGAAATTAACTGGCCACTGTTCTTAATTACTACCTTTCTTGGTTCCTTAATGATGTTTTCCTTTGGTACCTTGATTTCCCTTTTCTTTACCAACTATGAAGCTGCTAATGGGTTTGCCAATATCCTGATGACTTTGATGTTTTTCCTTTCTGGAGTATATTTTCCCCTGGAATTTTTACCCAGAACCTTCAGAACTATAGGTATGGTATTACCCGCTTACCACCTGGCAATAACTCTAAGGATGGCTTTAGGCGTAGATAAGCTTATAATCAACTACATTTATAGCGTGTTTGGATTTATTATCCTGGCAACTATTGTAACCTTCTTCATAGCTCAAAGAAGAGTTTTCCGAATTGAATAAATTATTTTAAGGTGGAGTTAGTAGAACCAGGATGAATGTATTTGTAACCCTAGATGCCTTATGGATACTAAAAAAGGCGGGAAGGTTAAAATAAATTAATAAGCAGGAATTAAGAAATCAGGTAATTATCAGGCAGGGAAGGAAAGATGATACTGAAGCATTTTCTCATCTGGCGATGCTGTTTTTACCCTCATTTATACCGATTGAATTTAAAACCATTAGTACAATATCTTATGAAACGGTTATACTCAACTAAACATAACCATTTCAGTTTTGAATACAGTTATATAGCTGAAATAAATGGTAGTGTTGTTGGTATGTTAAATGGGTTCACCGGGAAGGAAAAAAGGAAGGAAGAATGGAGAACCATTCTTTTAATGATAAGATTCCTTACCTTACCTATATTGAAAAATATAGTTAATCTAATAAAGATAAAACTAAAATACCTGAAAAAAACATCTCAATTAATTGGTTTACTGATAATCTCGGATAAATTTGATAACGCTGACTATTATAATAAACGGTCTGGCAGTTTTCCCCGAGTATCAGGGAATGGGTATAGGAACCATGCTTCTTGAATATGTTGACAGCAAGAAAACCCCAGGGCCAGCAAAGTTGTTTTTAGATGTGGAGATAGACAACCACCAGGCTATAAAAGTTTATGAAAGACAGGGTTTTAGCAAAACTGGAAAAACAGAAACATTTGTTTTTGAAGGAAAAAAACTTGGTTTCCTTAGAATGGTAAAAGACTGATTTGTATGCCCTCTATTATTATATCTTTTAATGTTTTAACTCTTCTTCTATACCTAAAGTTGTAAATATTTTCCAAGTAATATCAGGTTCATAACAAACCATAAAACCTTAAAATTAGGGTGGCAACTGTAAAATAAATACCGAGCGTAGTTACATCACTTATTAGAGTGGCAAATGGTCCGGTAGCTACTGCGGGGTCAAGGTTAAATCTCCTGAATATCAAGGGTAAGCAAGTAGATCACAAATACCACCAAATCGTTGACACTTTTGGAGACATTAAGAAGTCTCACCAAGCGTTGACACATGGACATTCGTCCCATGGGGTGCTTTAATTATACATTATCTCAGCCAGCGTTGACACCCTAGACATCTATGGGTAGAGGGTATGGGAAAGTCTCTACCAAGTGATTGCCATGTCTAA
>QLTX01000122.1 GCA_018725175.1 Candidatus Psychracetigena formicireducens | reverse complement strand
AAGGTAAGTAAAAGGGGGTCATTTTTATTTGCGGAAAAGGGGTCAAAAGTGTTGACAATCTACAATCACCTCCTTATTATTCTTTGTTAGATACTTCTTTAAGAGCTATTGGATAATCCAAACCTTAAGGGCTAATCCTTACCACCACAGCTGGGGGAGTACTTTTGGTTCTGTTATCATCATCAGTCGGAGAAGCTATACATAGCCCAGCAGGGAAGAGCAGAAGCAATATCAGAATAACCAAAACTATCTTTTTCATTATCCTCACCTCTAAGATTTATTATTAGTTCTTCATTTCAATATAGCCTAAGCCATTTGATTGTCAAGGGAGTAAGAGAGGTTGGGTGAGATAGGATATTCATCTGATTTAATCTAAGTTATTATGCATTCCCTCCCTTTGATTTTAGGATGATTTTTATTCGTAACGGGACAGGCTGGTATAATGAAGGTAATATGTATACTAAGATACATCCCGTAGCTAAAGAGATTTTCCGATATGGGTCCTATGCCAGACCTTTGGTCAACTGGGCTTTAAAGGAAGAGATAGATTCTGGATGGAAATATTAAATTACTATTCCTTTTGATAATTTTAGAATAAGATTCAACAAAATGGCTATAAGCAAGAAGCTCAGAGTAGAAGTTAGTGCAGCAAATATAAACCAAAGAAAAAGTCCATCCACGATCCTGGTGGTATTGTAGCTGAAGAAAGAAGCATAGGTACTTACAGTTATAGCGGAAAGATCAGTGTAAGCAGAACGACCAATATTCCAAACATCAAACCCCAGTAATAACCAAAGGTCAGAAAAGACCCAAGGGAAACTCTTTTAATTCTTACTATAATTTTTTACTCCTCCCAGAACAGACCCCCACACTGCTTAGTTAGTACAATATGGTTGTTTATTTCATAATCTTTTACCAAGTGGTAATCTTTTAAAAGGACACCGTAATACTTTTAAAATAACTAACAAACATGGTTACCTAAGCCCCAATGTTTTAAGGTTATTTTAAAACATCAAAAAACAGTATTTGTCTAAAATAGTTTTTCTAAAATATATATATCTTTAATTCGCTTTAAAGTTAAAATCAAAAGCAGACCAAAAAGAATGGATGTGTATAACAAAGACCATAAGAAATGCAAAGGCGGTGTTAGGCCTAGTCCAATCCTAAGTAGGCTTAAACAATGAGTGATTGGGTTAATGAACAAAACCATTTGGAAGATTGGGTTCAACTTAGCCATATCATAGTAAGCTGGTGTAAGGAGGATAGAGATCCAGGCCAAGAGCGGGAAGATCCCCAGAGCATAATAGTAGTTTCTGACCACCAACCCTAACCAGACCGCTAAGAGAGCTATCAAAAGGATTACCCAAAGAATGGAAAAGGACATAAGAAAGGCGTTGAAGCTTGGAGAAGTAAAGGCAAGAACTACTATCGATATCAATATTTGTGGTAAGGCAAAGAGAGCATAGGTAAAAGCCATGTTTGATATAATCTCTCCTTTACTTAACGCGAAGGTGCTATAAAGTTCCAAGACTTCTATTTGCATCAAATTGCATATACGTAAAGCCAAAGCCCCAAAAAAAGAACCTACAAGGGAAGCAACAATAAAACCTGATAACAAAAATGCTACCTCTTCACTGTCTGGACCTATCCGCAAAAGTGCGAGGAAAAGAAAAGCGGTGGGCATTACAAATAGAGACATAAATATTTGCAACCAGAAGATTTTCATCCCCTTTATTTCAAAGAGCATGTTTAGTAGCAATCTATTGAGCATTTGTCTGAACAAGATTAGTCACCACCTTTTCGAATGAGGGAGACTCCATCATTAAGTACTCGATCCCTCCCGCATTTATTAATTCTTTTAATAACTCAATCCCCTCGCTTAACTCTTGGAGAGAGATCCGGAATAGGCTTCCCTCTTGTTCCCAAAGGATAGATTCTTTTTGTAATATAGGCATAATATAATCGGCATTTATGGGAACAATCTCAATGTCAACAGGCATCTTCAACATCTGTGCTATCTCAGCTGCTGACCCTTTAGCGATGACCCTTCCGCCAACCAGGATATAGATCCGATGACATACTTTTTTTACCTCATTCATATCATGGCTGGCTAACAATATACTACGTTTCTGCAGCCTTTTCATAAGTTTCCAGATATCTTGCTTTCGGGCAATATCCACCATAGAGGTAGGTTCATCCAACAATAGAATCGTAGCTTTCTTGGCCAGAGCAATAGCTAAAAGCACCATTTTTCTAAGTCCTCCCGAAAGTTGATAACCAGGAACATTGGCATAACTTTCTAATCCAAGATTGGACAAAGTCATATCTAATTTCTGCTGCAGTTGTTTGCCATATAAGCCTTCTAACTGTAAGGCATAGCGGATGGTGTCTATGACTGTTATAGCAGGATAACTAAGAGGTATTTGAGGAACATAGCCAACTTCTTCTTTAATAATCCTTTGGTCTCCTAAAGTATCTTTGCCATGAATTAATATTTTTCCCTTTGTGGGTTTTAGAAGACCCAAAATTTGCCGGATAAGAGTAGTTTTTCCAGCACCATTGGGTCCAACAATACCAACAATCTCTTCCTCTTCAAGATGAATGTTAATTTGGTCATTAGCCTTAAATCCATTCTGATAAACTTTAGTTAAGTTTTCAATCTGAATAACTTGTTTACGCATAATCTCTCCCTTCCTTTCTTTACAAATAACTTCACTTATGAATCCTTAGACATATAGACAGAGTTTAGGTATATCTTTATTTTTTCCTTTAATGTTCTATCGTAAATATCCTTTTTACACAAGTTATTGCTTTTGTTTGCTCCTAACCAGCGACAACCACCCAAACAAATAGGCCCATAGACACATTTATAAGCACAACTTGGCTCCAAGGTTACGGATTCATACCAGAAGTTGTCATCAATTATAAGGTTTCCCAAACTATCAATATAGCCAGATGGTTTCTGGTATAAAAAACCAGGACATTTATAAACCTTTAATTCCTCATCTATAGCGAAGGTGTTTGGACTTACAAGCATACAAGGTCCATCTATAAAATCTTTAGATATTTTGAAACCTGATTTAATAGCCTCCCCTTGTAGGATTTGTATCTTATCTATCTTTTCTCTATCAAAGATATTAGGCCGCATCGGATGGAAGCTTTCTAAATCTGATTGCGTGGGGAAAATCCAAGAAAAACCTATAAAGCTTATCTTTTCAGCAAGTCCATATTTTTTAAGGTAGCTTATAAGTTCGAGAATCCTATCATAGTTATCTTCGTCGACACTAATTCTCAGAAAAACTTCTTTAAAAAACTCTATACTATTAACTAAATTCTTAAAAACATCTTTGAAACTTCCTCGCCCATCCTTATACGGTCTTCGTAAATCATGATCAGATGGGATACCATCTAAGGTAAATTGAATAGATTCTATGTAATTTGCCATCTCTTTTGCCTTCTCTTTATTCAATAAAGAACCGTTAGTTATAATTGTGGTATCCACTTTAACACCTAAAACAGCAAATTCTCTAAGGTCTTGAGCAGCCTGTAAAACAACTTCGTAATTTAGTAAAGGTTCTCCTCCAAAGAAAGCAATACTTAATGATTTAACTGACTCTTCTGATACCGATTTTTCCAAAAACTTAAAGAGTTTTGTCCAATTTAATCCTGTCATCATTTGATTTCTATTATTATTATCTTTATAACTTTCATAACAGTATGAACAAGAAAAATTGCAGAGAGAGGTTAGAGAAATAATAAATCCTCGATGAGTCTTGTCATAACGCCATTTATTAAAGAAGTATCTAAAGAGTAGTTCCTCATCAATGTTGCAATTTACTACCATGCCTAAATTAGTCAATTTTTCAATAGAGTCCTTCTCACCATACTCTTCAGGTCGCTTTTGGACATCAAAATCTTGTTCCATATCTATTGAGGCTATACCTCTTGTTAAAGTATTAAAAATAAATAATTTACGTGATCCATTTATCGGTACGTATATATTATATTGTGACCATTTCAATTTCATTATCTTTTCTTTACCTCTTTTTTAAAATAATGGATAAATATTAAGTTTATATATTTTATTAAAACATTACTCGCGTATGCAATATCTTTTATTACTTCCGGGTGGAGAAGACTACACCAACTAATCTCCATCTCCCCACCCGGAAAATGTTAATTTATTAATCAGTTACTTCTATTTCTTACTCTTAATGGGGTTACAAAAAACACCGCAGAAAGAGCTCTCAACTCCGCCTAAAATCCCTTTTTCAATAATCTCAACTTTCATTTGACTCACCTCCTTCCTTTTTATTTTACTCTATTTTAAATATCATTTCTGCCACCCACACAATCTCTAAGCCCTCATCACCTCCTTATCCA
>QLTX01000121.1 GCA_018725175.1 Candidatus Psychracetigena formicireducens | reverse complement strand
TTATAATCTTTTAATATATTATTCTATCTTGTTCTAATCACCATATCTCTGCCCAGATTTTCACCTTTCATGTCCGGTTTGTAATATGAATAGGCGGTAGAAACCACGCCCTTGGCTTTGACAGGGTATAAGGCTTTTACCTTAAAACTTAAAGATAATGATTCGTTAGGTTTAAGCACATCCAGATAGAAAATAACTTTTCTGCCAGCAATCTCAAACCTTTTGATTTTTTTATTCTGGCTCATAGCTTCTTCCAAACTATCCCTTAAGGGGGCAAAACCGGTGGGGACCGAGATATCCAGTACACTCATTTCTGCCACCATAGAAACTGGAGGAGCAAAGGTAATACCAACATTAACCTTTACTATGTCATCCACAGATATGGTTTTAGCATCGTAAGAGACATCAATGAGGTATATGGGTTTTCCTTCAGCAACTTTGGGCAGGTTATACCGTTTGACCAGTTGAATCAAGGCTTTTCCATTGCCTTCTGCCTTAACTTTTATCTCCTGATTAGCCGGTAACTCCACAATTTGCATCACATCACTGTTGGCATTGTTTATGGTTACCGTGCGACGGAGGTTACCTGCCTCAATGTTTACCTTAATATCCACATCGGTTCTAAGTTTGCCGGAATAGGTGGTTAAAGCCTGTAAAGTTACCACGGTATCCTGGGTGGAACCATATCCACCGAAAGAGTTTCTCTGAGACACCAACCAGCTGGCTACCTTACCAGCAGTTAGTTCATCGCCTCTTTCTGTTAGAGCTAACAGGGCATAAGCGGTGGTTTCTATTTTCAAGGTGCTTCCGGGTTCCATTCCTTTTTCCGGGAAGGTGGGCAGGATTATTCCATTACCTGAGGGGTCCCAGTAGATACCGTTAGCATCTTCTTTGGCTAAAGCCATCAGGGCTTTATAGGCGTCATCTTTCATAGGTGACTTAACCAATTCAAACAGATAGGAAGTTAAAGTTAGAGTGTAGGGGTCTTTCATTTCTTTTAACTTTCCTTCAAGATAACGGGAGGCTTTTTTGGCCTCTTCCACAAATCCAGCTTCAAATAAAGCGGTGGCTATATAGGCAGTTAGAGGTTCTTTACCTTTAACTCCGCCTAACATCTCCTGATGATGGACAAATCCCACCATATCAAAAGAACCATCAGCTTTTTGTTTACTGATAATCCATTTAGCTCCGTCTTTGATAACGGTATCGTCAATATAAATTAAGCCTTTTGCCTGAGAGAAGGTTTTCATTACAAAAGCTGTTAACCAAATACTACCTTCCTGATCGGACTCGCCAAAAGCGGAAAAACTGCCATCGCTCCTGCGGTAGGTAAGTTGTCTCTGGTAACCTGTAAGCATCAATTTCTCTGCTTTAGCCATAATTTCTACTTTTAGTTCTCCGGATTCTTTCAAATATTTAGTTATAAAGATGTTGGGAGCCAGGAGTATCATGTTTTGCTCACCGCAACCAAAGGGCATCTGCAGTAAACCTTCTAACCCCTGCATGGTCTGGCTGAGGTAATTAGAGGTAAGTGCCAGGTAAATTTTTTCAGAATCCTTGATGACTCCTTCAGGTAAGCGGGAATTAGTGGCTTTATCTTTACCACCTTCCAGGATGAAATTTTCTACTTCTTCATTTCTAACGCCTTCCGCTTCCACAAATATTTTCTGGATAACCGCATCGGCTACTTCGCGAGTACGAGCTACTACTTTTATTTCGTTTAACCCCACAGTTTTAGGTCTGATGGTAAAAGATACCGAACCCAGAGATTGAGCAGATATCTTCAAGGTTTTACTTTTAACAACCAGTAAATCAAACCAGGCTTCTTCTTTCAGTTCCACCTGCACATCCTGAGCTTTATCTAAATAGTTATAAATAGCCACTTTCAAAGGGAATTCTTCTCCCCTGATGGCTGAATAGGGTAAATCCAGGGTGAAGAAGAAAGGTTGGAAAACAACCAATTCGCTATCTGCAACCCCCAGACCAAACTCTTTAGAAACTCCTACCGAGGATAGTTTCCAGGTGGTTATAGAGTCCGGAGCTACCAAATTAAGCACAGCTCTACCGTTTCTATCAGTTAACACCTGCTTAAATAGCCAGGTTTCGGGGAAGAACTGTCTTATCCGAGAAGGTTCAGCATAAGAAGCGGAGTCCTGGATGGTGGCTTGCGGTGGTTGTAAAGATTTGGCTGCTTCCATCATCACCATATCCCCACCACGGCCAAATAAATGGATAAGCCCATTTCTTCCTGCCAAGTTATATTTTTTCCTTCGGGAACTTTTTGGTTGGTTATCAAAGTAATGCCAGCATCCTGGATGATTTCTGAAGTTCCCCGGGTTTTAATTTCATCCACAAACCCAACTTCGTGCAATTCTACCTGGGGCTCCATATACAGGCGTTCTAATTCATCAAAAACCTGCCTGAGGTTCATTTTCTTTTCCGCTAAGATGTAAACCGATTTATCTACTATGGTAATCCCCACCTGGGATTCTCCCTGCGCTATAATATTTAGGTCCACCTTATCTCCGGGCTTAACTTCTTTCTCGCCAAAGTTCACTTTTAAGTCGTGAGAAAAACTGACTTCTACTTTGAAGGGGATTTCATCGGCAGCCACTTCGCTATTGGGCAGAATCTGCCAGACCACCAGTTTAGCCTGGGGAGCCATCATGTGGGAGGTAGGAATGGAGATGGTGTTGCTTCGTGAAAAATTAGAAAACAGAATTCTTCCCCGACCAACCACTTCATAATAGAAATTGGTAGCTTCCTTGGTGGAGTGAACCTTGAAACTTATTTGTTCACCGACTTTGGGCACACCATCACTAACCTGTTCAACTTTAATAAAATTCCCGCTGGGGGAGTAGGCGGAGGTAAGGGCTTTATTTGCCCAGGCATCACCACTTTGAGCGTTTATGTTCATGGTAACCGCATTTGGAGGAGTTAAGGTTACAATTTCCTTCCCTTTTTTGGTTTTAATATTTAATTCTTCCTGTTTTACGGTTTGGTATTTTTCATCGTAAAAATAGATATTGAGTCTTACATCGGCATCCACTAATTTACCATCAGGAGATTCGGTAATTACCATCAGGTTAAAAGGCAATCCGGCCTTAAAATTGCTGCTTTCTGGTATTAAGAGAATGTTTACCGGGCTGGAGGCCACCGTTAGAAGTTTACTGGTTTTTTCTTCATAAGAAGTTTCAGCTTCCAGGACTTTAATTTCCAGAAGAAGATTTCCCATGCCTTTGGCTTCGGGGACACCGGCGACATAACCAGGGGCGGGTAGCTCAAAACTGGTCTCTCCGTCTATGGTTTTTTCCAGGGCAGTATAAACTTCCCAAATACCAACATACCTTTGAGCTTCTATGACTACCTTGCCCTTTACCGGTTTACCAAAACTGTAAGTTGCTCTTATTTTTCCCGGTATTTTTTCATTAACCATAAACCAATCTTTGGTTAATTCTACCTTTACCTCATATTTGGGGAGCACATACTCTTCCACCCGAAAATCTGTTTCACTTTTAATATTGCCAGAAGAGGCTGAGGCTTTGAATACTCCCAAGTTAGGTTCGGTAGATAAAGGAAGTTCCAGGTTAACAAAACCAAACTCATCAGATTGAGCTACTTTTTTGAAAATCTTAATTCCTTTGGCATCCTGTACTTCTAAGGTAATATCCCTGCTTAGAGGCTTTAAAGCTGAATTCAGGGTTAAGGCGCGAAAATTAACGGTCTGACCGGGTTTATAGATAGGTTTATCGGTTTCTAAAAAGATAACGAAACCGTCCTTAACTTCTACCTATGCCTTGCCGCTTAAACCTTCTCCTTTAACCCGTATTTCATAGTTTCCCGCAGGAATTTCAGGAATATCCAGAATGATTTCGTCTCTGCCTTCAACGGTTTCTTCTATCTGCAACAGGGGTTTAACACCTTTTTCCTCCCAGAGAGAAACCTCCAGCTTTGCAGATGCCGGGCTATTGCCCTTTAGAAGAAGTACTGAAAGAACAGCCTGTTCACCAACAGGTAGGGTTCGAGGGACAGAAATGGCATAAGCTAACTGTCCGCTAATTCTACCTGGCATTAATCCCCAGGCGAATAAAATAACAATTAATAAACCACCTGCTACCAATCTTAATATTTCTTTCTTAGTCATTAACTCCTTACCTCCCTTAAATTTTTTGGTTTATTTTTATAAATCTTGTCTGCGAACTAAAAACCTTGATAACTTTATGGTAAATCTCATTCAACCATTTTGACGATTATTTTCTGGGGAAGTTCCCCAAGAATAATCGCCCCTAATCTTAATACTTTTTATCGTTCTGGATATTAATTCAGCAGCTCGTAACTCTCTATAACTAGTACTTAATTGTATAAGTTTGAGATAGTATCTCTAATCTGAGAACCCCTTACTTCACGCTTGCG
>QLTX01000120.1 GCA_018725175.1 Candidatus Psychracetigena formicireducens | reverse complement strand
GATGTTCCCGAATGCAACTCGAAAATGGTGGAGACAGAGAAGGTTCTGAGCGCCTTGATTCGGTCAACCTGTAGACTATTAGCCTGTAGGAGCTACAGCCTATAGCCTACAGCCTAACTGCCTAAACAAAGCCTACAGCCTAAACAACCTGGGTAGTAACAAAGAAAGATTAATTGAGCTGAGAAAAGAAACCAGGAGATGTGCCTTAAAATTAAAATGGCAATTAGCAAAAGAAGGGATGGTAATCCATAAAAACACCATCCAGAAAATAATCAAAAACGAGGGATTGGTCAGAAAATACAGGACAAGGAAGTTAAAATACCAATATGTTAAAGTTCCACTTAGCAGAGGTGAATTACTGGAGATAGATGTTAAATATGTGCCTGATTTGGTTGGAAACAAGCAATATTATCAATTTACCGCTATTGATTGTGCCAGTAGATGGAGATATCTTAAAATCTACGACGATTATTCAAATTACAGTTCCATAAAATTCCTGGAGGAATTGGTTAGGGTCGCCTCATTTAGAATCAGGGCGATCAAAACGGATAATGGAAGCAATTTCACCAATAGATATACCGGCTATCAGAAAAGTACCGATCCATTTAACCCCAAACTTCACCAATTTGATATTCTCTGTCAGAAATACAATATCATTCATTATTTGATTGATTCAGGAAAACCGCAGCAAAACGGAAAAGTTGAGAGGTCACATAGAACAGACCAAGAAATGTTTTATGACAGGAATAAATTCAGGAATGGACAAGAATTGGAAACAAAGATTAAAATATGGAATAATGAATATAACGATATGGAACACTGCGGATTAAATGGATTATCACCTAACGAATTCCTTAGATTGTCCGAAGTGCAAAATGTCTGTGGTTAAAACACTTTAGAAATGTCTCTCTCCCTTTTTTGGGAGGGTTTAAAAACATAAAATATGAGACTGCTTCGGGACTTTGTCCCTCGCAGCGACAAGAATAATGTCATTCTGGAATGTTTTGGTATTTGTCCCCGTAGGGGCAATCCAGAATCTCCGGTTTTAAGTCATTAAAAGAGGAGACCCCGTATCCAGTACGGGGTGACAGGTGTGCGGAGACCCCGTATCCAATACGGGGTGACAAAGGGAGTGATACGACTTTAACAGTTGCTTTCGGCAACCTGGTAGTTACTATTAATAGGTAGTAGTTGTCATAAATTGCTCAAACCAGTTTATAATGATACAGCTGAAATGGATAGCCTTTTTGACCAACAACTCAAAGAATTAATAATAAACGAAGCACCTTTAGCTGATAGGATGCGACCGGTTGATTTTGATGAATTTGTGGGTCAGGAAGGCATTATCTCTCCGGATAAACCACTTAGAAAATCAATAGAAAATGACACCCTATATTCGGTTATTCTCTGGGGGCCACCAGGCTCTGGAAAAACTACTCTGGCTAATATTATAGCCAATAAAACTAAATTTTATTTCCAACCTTTCTCCCCCATAACCAGTGGGGTGGCTGAGTTAAGAGATATAATTAAAATTGCTCGGGACAGACGAAGGCTTAAAAAACAAAAAACTATACTTTTTGTGGATGAAATACACCACTTCAATAAATCCCAGCAGAATGTTTTCCTACCTTTTATTGAAAACGGTACTATTCTCCTGGTAGGAGCTACCACGGAAAACCCCTCTTTTGAATTAATACCTCCGCTTCTTTCTCGCTCTCTGGTTTTAGTATTAAACCCCCTGAAAAATGAAGAGGTGGAAAAAATCATATTGAAAGCAGTTCAAGACCGGGAAAGAGGGTTTGGCAACCTGAAAATCCATATTAACCGAGGAACAATCAAAGCTCTTGCCAGCTACGCTAACGGTGATGCCCGCTTGGGTTTAAATGCCCTGGAACTTGTTGTTTTACATACCCCTCCTGATGAAAATAATATCATTCAGATTAACGAACAGGTTCTTAACGAGGCTCTCCAGAAAAAAATCCTCAGGTACGATAAAAAAGGAGAAGAACATTATAATATAATATCTGCTTTTATTAAATCCCTGAGAGATTCTCACCAAGACGCTGCCTTATACTGGTTAGCTCGAATGCTGGATGCCGGCGAAAACCCCAGATTTATTGCTCGCAGAATGTTGATATTTGCCTCCGAAGATATTGGAAACGCTGACCCAAAAGCCCTATTAATTGCTCAGGCAGTAGCTTATGCGGTGGAACATGTAGGTATGCCTGAAGCCCAACTAAACCTCGCTCAGGGAACTATTTACTTAGCTCAAGCACCTAAGGATAACCGTGTCCTTAAAGGGTTGAGTAAAGCCATGATGGATGTCAAAGAGTTTGGAAACCTCCCAGTCCCCATGCACCTTAGAAACGCAGTAACTAAATTTTTACGAGAAATAGGCTACGGTAAAGACTATATTTATCCACATGATTACAATAATCGTTCAGGACCACAGGATGACCTGCCAGTAGAACTAAAAAATAGAAAATACCTGGAAGAAGAAAACCCCAACCAAGGTAAGGAGGAGTTAAAAATAGAATAATGGAAATTTTCTCAATAAAAAACCTGTCTGTGGATTTTTTTAGTGAAGTAGGCAGCAAACTAAAAATACTTCAGGACATAAATTTAAATATTGAAAAAGGTAAAACACATGCTTTAATGGGAGAATCTGGTTCAGGTAAATCTGTTTTAGCCCTGGCTTCATTGCGCCTGCTACCCCCCATGCCAAGCTTTAGTAATCCTTCAAAAGAAGTCGTGCAGGAAATAATTACCAATGAAGTAGGTTTACCTAAGAACATTTTTATAAAAACTAAAGATAAAAGGAGATCAGCTATAACCTCTTTATTCACTTATAAAACCTTAGCTGGGAACTACCCCTATGAATGGGAAGTTAAAGGGGAGGTACTCTTTGAGGATGTTGATTTGCTTAAACTTACCGATGATGAGCTTAGCCAGATAAGGGGTAAAAAGATTTCTTTCATTTGGCAGAACCCCGTAGAAGCTATGAATCCCGTTATGAGTATAGGTAAGCAAACCGGAGAACCCTTAGAAATACACGATGAGGTAAGCCATAAACGATTAAAGAGTCTGGTAGTGGATTTTCTCGGCAAGGTAGATATTTATGAGCCTAAAAAGCGATATACCAACATTCCTAAAGAGTTCAGTAAGGGCGAAGGACAGCGCATCATGATTTCTATGGCTTTAATAGCTAACCCTTCTTTGCTTATTGCCGATGAGCCTTTAGCTTCCTTAGATGTTACAGTGCAAAGACGAGTAATGGAACTTCTGAAGGTTCTTAAAAAAGAATTCAATCTCTCACTTCTACTTATAACCCACAACCTGGGAGTAATTGCCGAAATGGCTGATGTAGTTTCCGTCTTGTATGCTGGGCGAATTGTGGAAACTGGTACAGTCCAGAATGTATATAAAAGGCCTCTTCACCCCTATACTCGTGGATTGATGTCCGCTATCGCCTGGCTCAATACCGAGGAAGAGCTTAAACCTATACCCGGTGAATTACCCGATCCCTTAACCCCTATATCAGGTTGTGCTTTTCATCCGAGATGCAGTTTGGTTCAGGAGAAATGCTATACTCAGGTGCCTGAGTTAAGAGAGGTTAGATACAATCATAGCATAGCCTGTTTCCAGTACTGGTAGCTTTAAATTTCCCCTTTTCTTAATTTTTCCCTGATTTCTTTTTCTTTATCCGTTAATACCAGCCGATTAAAAAGGTTTATTTCCTCCAGCCATTTCAACTTATCTTCCAGGGGAAGCTTCATATAGGCAATTATTTTTTCATCTTCAAGAGTATAATAAAAACCTTTAACCATATTTATTATCCAGAATCTGTTTAACTTTTTTAAGCATACTAACATCAGAAACATCCTGAGCTCTGCCCGAGGCTTCCTTCATCTTTATAATATCGTCAATTGGCGCTAGGTAAATAGCAATATCCATCAATTTTTTAACTGTTTTATTCACAAAGGAGTTCTCAAAATCCAGGGGATGAACTAACACTATATCTACTTCCTTATAAATTTCATTACGGTGATAAAAGCTAAAAGTTATCTGGTTTCTATTATTTATCCAATCTGCAACTTTTTTAGCATCCAGTAAATCTTCAGGATTCACAGGTAGTTTAGGAAGATAACCGAGGTCTTAAATAAGGAAATGATTTTACTTAAATTTTCTTTTTCCAGAGAAATAATAACATCAAATCCTGAGTAACCCGGGGGACCCCGTAAGGATTGACCGATAAACCGCCTACTATTAAATACTTAATCTCTTTTCGGAAAAAACCTTCTAATATATCATAGTAAAATATCATAGTAAAACATATTTCCCCAACTATCAATTATTTTATTAATTCTACCATTTAACTATAATATTTGAGTGATGACCATTTTTCGTTACTGCGAGGGACAAAGTCCCGAAACAGTCTCATATTTTTTTTACCACTCTCCCAGAC
>QLTX01000012.1 GCA_018725175.1 Candidatus Psychracetigena formicireducens | reverse complement strand
ATATTCTGAATAGTGATTCAGATATAATACTATAAGGGAGTATAAACCTATATGAATAAACCTATATGAAAAGAATTTCTAAAATAATAAGTACAGGCTTAAAAGTACCTGATAAAATCTTAACAAATCAGTATTTTAATGAATTCTTTAAAGAAGATGTAGGGGCTTGGTTAGAAAGCATGGTAGGTCAAAAAGAGAGACATATCCTCGGAGAAAATGAATCAGTTTCAGATTTGTCTATTGAAGCAGCTTTTATGGCATTAAATGAGGGAGGAGTTGCTCCAGAAGAATTGAATTTAATTATTGTGTCTTCTGATACTCATGAGTATATTTCTCCTCCAACCTCTTTTGTAGTTCAGGGAAAGTTAGGTGCGAAAAATGCTATGAATTTTGATCTGAATGCTTCCTGTGCATCTTTTGTGACCGCCCTTTCCACCGCTGACAGATGGTTAAAAACTGAGGTAAATGCAAAATACGCCTTAGTTATAGGGCAGTATGGGATGACTAAATATTTAGATTGGAATGATAAATACACTGCCACATTATTTGCTGATGGAGCGGGTGCATTTCTGCTGAAGGGGGAGGAAACCGACGAGGAGGCTGGAATATTAGGTTCTGCTTTCGTTGCAGATGGCACTTACTTTGATTATATTGGGGTGTTTGGAGGTGGAACAAAGCACCCCTTAAACGAGGATACTATAAGTAAAGGATTAAACAAATTAAGAATTCTCAAAAGGTATCCTCCGGATATAAACTCCAAAAACTGGCCTATTCTTACCAGGAACCTTATGGAGAAAATAGATAAAAACCTTGATGATATCAACATGATATTTTTCACTCAGATTAATCTCACTACCATCAAGGAAGTTATGTTTAATCTAAATATTCCTCTGGAGAAGACTCACTGGGTGATGGATAAATATGGTTATACCGGTTCCGCCTGTATTCCTATGGCGGTACACGATGCCAGGGTTCAGGGAAAACTGAAGAAGGGTGACCTGATTGTTCTGGTCGCTTCTGGTGCGGGTTATGCGATGGGTGCAATCACTTTAAAGTGGAGCCTGTAAAGAGAGAGGAAAATTAATGTTTTCAATTAAAATTAGTGGAACGGGAATCTATACCCCATCTAAAATGATGCCCACCAGTGGTATAAGTGAAATGGTCGGTGAGGATATAACCTACTGGGCAGTAGATAAGATGGGAATTGAGGTTAAAAAAATATCCGAACCAGAGGAAGCTGCCTCGGATTTAGCAGTTATAGCCAGCAGACAAGCCTTGCAGAAAGCTGGCTTAAATCCCACCGAGTTGGATTTAGTTATTGTGGCCACTGATACCCCTGACTACCTCTCCCCTGCTACTTCATCTGTATTACAGTGTAAATTAGGGGCTAAAAATGCGGGAACCTTTGATGTAAATTGTGCTTGTGCAGGTTTTGTAACTGCTTTGGACACTGCAACTAAGTATCTGCTTACTGATAAATCATATAAAAAAGCTTTAGTTGTAGGAACCTATGCTATGACTAAATTCTTAAATTGGAAGGATAAAGTAACAGCACCAATTTTTTCTGATGGAGCTGGTGCGGTTATTCTGGAACAAACTGATGAAGGTCCAGGTTATTTAGCCTCCAAACTCATCGCTGATGGCTGTTTTTACGATTATTTAGGTGTATATCTTGGTTCCGGGGCAGTGCCGACCCCAGAGTATATAGAGAAAGGCCTTCACTTAGTCAGGTATAACAAGAGGTATCCCGATGTAAACACAGAAAACTGGCCAATATTAGTTAAAGATACTCTTAAGAAAGCGGAACTATACCCAGAAGATATAGACATGATACTTTTTACCCAGGTAAGGAGATTTACCATTGAGGAAGTTATGAAGTCTCTAAATCTACCGATGGAGAAAACTTACATGGTTATGGGAAAGTATGGTTATACGGGATCTGCCTGCATACCCATGGCGCTTAATGATGCCTTAGAAGGAAAAAAGATAAACAAGGGAGATATTGTTGTTTTTTGCTCTTCTGGAGGCGGGTACGCTATGGCTGCTTATGCTATGAAATGGGTTTAAAAAAGGAGGTTAGTTATGCCCTATTTACCTTATAAAGATGGAAAAATTTATTATGAAGAACAGGGTTCAGGAGGCAAGATTTTTATCTTTGTTCATGGCAATATAGCCTCTCTTAAATATTGGGTTAAATTAAGAGAGTTTTTGCCAGTAGATTTTAAATGTTATTTCCTGGACTTGCCTGGATATGGGCAATCAGATAACCTACCGCCCTATAACATCAATGCTTTTAGTGAAGCTGTTTTGCATTTCTTTGATTCAATGAATATCAACTCTTGTATATATGTAGGAAACTCTACTGGCGGTTTAATAGGTATGAATACTTGCCTTAAAACCAAAAAGATTGAAAAAATAATCCTCGTTTCTACAGTACCCGGAAAGGGTTATCCATTAACTGATGATGCGCGTGCAGCCTTTAACTTATTAATGACCAACAGAGTATTTTTAGAGCAAATAATTAGAAATAATGTACTCGCACAATTTACTGATGAAGTTATGATTCAGGAGTTTATTCAGGATGCTTTAAGAGCTACACCTCAGGGGTATATTGAACTTCCTGAAAGTCTCGGTTCTACAAATATTATTGAAGATTTAAAAAAGATTAATATTCCAGCTTTATTCCTTCATGGTGATGAGGATAAGGTTATCCCCTTGATTTGGATAGACGATACGGTTAGCTCTATCAGGGGTAAATTGATTGTTATGAAGGGCCTGGGGCATACACCTCAATTGGTAGCTCCTCAGGAAGTAGCCCGATATATTACAAATTTTGTAAGGGGGTAGATAGATGAAAAAACTTGATGGGAAAGTATGTATCGTAACTGGTGGAGCTAAAGGGATTGGAAAAGAAATCAGTTTGTTATTTGCTAAAAAAGGGGCTAAAGTTGTAATCTGGGACCTTGATTTGGAAAACCTTAATTTAGTTAAAAAGGGGTTAGAAGACAAAAATTATGAAGTATTGACTCAATATGTAGATGTCACCGATAGGAACCTGATAAAGAAGGCTGTAGCAGAAATAATTGAAAAATGGAATAGGATTGATGTCCTGATTAACAATGCTGGTATTACCAGAGATGGGTATTTAGCTAAAGTGACTGAAGAGGATTTTGACCTGGTGATTAATGTAAATTTGAAAGGTGTTTTCAATTGCACTCAGCTCATACTTCCTCAAATGATTGCCCAGAATAGTGGCAGCATTATCTGTTTATCTTCTATAGTAGGCAGGGATGGAAATCCAGGACAGACTAATTATGCTGCTTCTAAAGCAGGAGTAGTGGGTATGGTTAAAACTTGGGGTAAAGAACTAGCTCGCTTTAATATCAGGGCAAATGCTATAGCACCAGGTTATACCCTTACAGAAATGGTACAGAAAGTCCCTGAAAAGATACTGGATGCTATTAAAGAAAAAACTCCCCTTAAAAGACTTGCTTCCACCGAAGATGTTGCTAAATTAGCTCTTTTCCTTGCTTCTGACAATTCTAATTTTATAACCGGACAGGTTATCAGTGTAGATGGAGGTTTGGTCCTTTAACCCCTCAAGGAATGATTAATGAGCAGAATAGATCCTAAAACCAGTAAAGGTATAAAAACTCGTGATAGTCTGGTAGAAACAGCTACGCACCTATTTTATACTGATGGATATTTCCAAACTTCCACTCATCAGATCGCCCAGGAAGCCGGGATGAGCACACCTTCTTTTTACCAGTATTTTTATAAAAAAGAGGACATTCTTTTTGAAATTATTACCACATTCTCCAGCAAGCTTTTTGGGAGATTAAAATTATCTCTTAATCCGGAAGATGGTCTGGAAGTAAATATCCGAAAATTTTATACAGAATATCTTACCTATTTGAAGATAAACAGGAAAAACTACAAAATATTCAGGGAAACAGAATTTGTTGGTTATCCGTATGTAAAGCAATATTATTCTGAATTGGGAGAAATCCTCAAAAGCCTCTTAGGTAGAGACATTCCAGACTGGTTACCGGTAAATGAAATTATTTACAATATTATCGGGTCTGCCTATTTTGTAGCCTTAAAAAAGATTGATTGGGAAGATGGAGGTAACATCTTTTATCTTTCTGATGAATTAACCCGGTTTACTATTGAGGGGATTAATAATCGGCCTGATTATAAGCTCAAGAGCAACATACAAAAAACCTGGATGTTCTCTGATTTATCAGCTGTACCCAGAAAAGTATCTAAAAGTGAAGAAACCAAGCGAGGACTATTAAGGGCTGCCGAAAAACTAATCGGACAAAATGGTTACGATAAAACCCACATATCTGATATTACTCGTGAAGCAGGTGTTGGTCAGGGAACTTTTTACCTTTATTTTCAATCTAAATTGGATATTTTGAAAGCACTGGTCCAGGATATAAACAAAGGATTGAGGTTTGCTGTCTATCAATATATTGTAGGTTTATCTCATAGAAATGACATTGAGGTAGGTGCTTTGCTGGCTTTTGCTGAATACATCAAAAACCACCGTAATGCTTATCGGGTGGTTAGAGAAGCTGAGTTCATTGATAGGGAAATTGGGAAATGGTATTACAATCGGATTGCTAAGCCTTATGCCATAGCTTTAAAAGAAGCAATGACTAAAGGGGAGATTAACTCGCTGGACCCAGAATTGTTAGGGTTAGCCATTATGGGCATAGGACATGTTTTAGGGTTGAGGTGGGTAGTCTGGAGTGAGAGTAATAATCCTGCTATCCCTGAAGAATCCTTGAGAAATGCCCTGAAAATAATACTATTTGGAGTAAAAGGTGAAGAAAGTTAATTTTCAGGAATTATTAGATTATATTCCTATAGAAGCCTCAATTGTTACGGGAATGGTTGCTGGCCAACCAGGATATTTTTTGAACAACTTGCACAAAAAAAGTGATGCGAGAAATATATCCGTAACCCTGGCTTTACCCTTAGAACCCTACGAATTCTTCATGAACCCAGAATATAGAAACAAATTTATATTAGAATCCTGGTATCATGGGCCTTTTGCCCGAAGAAGCCAGTTTCAGGGTACGGTGACCTTCATTCCCAACCAATTAAACCGGGCAGGCCTGGATAGGCAGGAAATAAATCCACCGGATGTAATTGTTCTTACTTCTCCCCCACCGGATAGGAACGGTTTCTTTAACCTTTCTCTTTCTATTACTTATGAGAAGTTTTTAGCACTTAATAAAAAAAATGGTGCATTAGTGGTTATAGAGGTTAATCCCAAGCTTCCACGAGTTATGGGAGATACCTTCCTCCACCAGAGTTATGTTGACTACTACTACGAAGTTGATGTGCCTTTATTCACTTTACAAGAGCAAAAACCCCAGGAAGAGGAACAGAAAATTGGAGAATTAATATCCAAATTGGTTGAGAACGGCTCAACCATACAGCTCGGTATAGGCGGCATTCCTAATGCTGTTGCTTATTTATTGGAAAACAAGAACGACCTTGGAGTCCATACCGAAATGATAACTGAAAGTATGCAATATCTTTATGAAAAGGGGGTGATAAATGGAAAGAAAAAAACGCTTTACCCGGCAACCATGGTAGGAACTTTCATTTACGGTTCTGAAGAACTGTACAGTTTTGTGAATGAAAATCCAGTAATTAACCTTTTACCCGGACATATAACCAACGATCCTCATTATATCGGACAGCAGTACAAAATGGTATCCATAAATACAGCTTTGATGGTTGATTTGACCGGTCAGGTGTGTTCAGAAAGCCTCGGGGTTGAACAAATTTCGGGAACAGGTGGTCAGGGTAATTTTCACACTGGTGCTCAGCAATCAAAAAGCGGAAAAGGTATCTTAGCCCTGAAATCAACAGCTAAAGGTGGTAGTATCTCAACTATAGTGCCCAACTTGCAACAAGGCTCAACTGTAACTTTATCGAGAAATGATGTTGATTACATAGTAACCGAGTTTGGTGTTGCCAGGTTGAAAGGAAAAAGCATAAAAGATAGAGTTGAAATCTTAATTTCGGTCGCACACCCGAAATTTAAAGAATACCTCCGCGAGGAGGCAAAAGGCATTAAAATCTATAATTGGTAAGGAGGAGTGAAAATGAAGAGATTTGTTAGTGTGTTATTAGTTTTATCGTTACTGGTATGGAATGCTCCAGTATCCATTGCTCAGACAGCTGCAGTTGATGGTTCTTTGATAGTGTTGCAGGTTGGCTCTACATCTTATCTGAGAAATGGAAGCCAATTAACTATGGATGTGGCACCTGAAATAGTAAGAGGCAGGACATTCGTTCCTATCAGGGTGGTTAGCGAAGCATTAGGAGCTGAGGTTAACTGGGTAGCTGCCACCAGAACTGTGACTATTACCTCGGGAGCAACCGTTATTGTTTTAATTGTTGGCAGTACAGAAGCTACCGTGGGTGGTAGAAGACTTACTTTAGAGGCAGCTCCTTATATTAGAGACGGCAGAGCTATGACTCCTATTAGGTTAATTAGCGAAGGGTTAGGAATGTTTGTTCATTGGGGAAGCCGGGCCAGGCAAATTTTTATTAGAGAGAAACCAACCGTTAGCTCTCCTGGGGTAACCGCAGATGAAATTAAGATAGGAAGCTTTATAGCTCTGACAGGATTCTTAGCCTTTGTAGGTGTGCCCTTCCATCAAGGAATGCAGGCATATTTCAACAAGGTTAATGATGCTGGGGGAGTACACGGTAGAAGGATTAATTTAATGGTTGAAGACGACCGTTTTGATCCAGCCAGAACAGTGACAGGAGTCAGGAAATTAGTTGAAGAAGATAAGGTGTTTGCCATAGTTGGTGGACTTGGTACCCCAGGGTCTTTAGCTGTAATGGATTACTTAAACAGTAGGAGAGTTCCCTTTGTTTATCAGGGTTCGGGCGTTTCAGTTTTATCTATTCCGCCCAAAAGATATATCTTTTCCGTGCAACCCAACTATTTTAATGAAGGGCAGATTTTTGTACAGCACATCGTAAATAATATGAGGCTTAGGAGAATTGCGGTAATGTATCAGGATGATGCTGCTGGAAGAGAAGGACTATTTGGTGTTAGAACCGGTATCAGAAGATTTGGTGGAAGCATTTCTCTGGAATTACCTTTTCCAGGAACGGAAACGGACTTTACTCCTTATTTATTGAGAGTAAGAGCCAGCGGAGCAGATGCCTTAATAGTTTACACTTTGAGTGTTGGTATAGGTGCTACGGTGGTAAAAGCTGCTAAAGCTCTGGGAATTACCCAAAGCATATTTCTACCCTATCCACATGCGGGGATTATAGGAGCAGCTGGGGAAGCTGCTGAAAATGTCTTTGTTACTGGTTGGGTAGATTTCTCAGACCCTGAAGACCCAGGAGTAAAGAAATTCTGGGACACCTGGCTTAAATACTACCCTAGAGCAGACCTACCTTCATTTCCCTACGCGGCTGCTGGTTATGTAGCTGCAGAAGTATTTACCGAAGCATTAATGAGGTTAGGACCAAACCCTTCCAGAGAAGCACTGGTATGGTCTTTAGAATCTTTCAGAAATTGGAATGGGGATTTAGTTAAAGACTTAAGTTATGGAGCAAAGGAAAGATCTGGGAAGTATTCAATGTTTTTCATGCAGGTGATTAAGGGTGAACTCAGGAAAGTAAGTGACTGGATATCTATTTTATAAATAGCATAACTTACTATAAGTCTGACCGGGGGAAGTTTATACTCCCCCGGTCAAAAGTTATAAAAAGGTGAGAAATTGATTTTACAGGTAAAAGATTTAACAGTACGGTTTGGTGGACTGGTTGCAGTAAATAAATTATCTTTTGATGTTAAACCCAGCACTATCCACGGATTGATAGGTCCTAATGGTGCAGGTAAAACAACCGTATTTAACAGTATTTTTAAGTTAGTACCTTACAATGGAAATTTAATATATAAAAACATAGATATGGGGAAGTACCCTACCCATTCCTTAGTTAATATGGGTATATCCAGAACATTTCAAAATTTAAGCATTTTCTATTCTATGACTGTAAAAGAAAATATTCTTGTGGGTCTTCATAGTAAAAAAAGCAGCAACCTTATTAAAGACACACTTGGTTATAAAATAAACTCAGAAAAAGAGTTATTAGAAGTAAGTGAATTATTGAATATACTGCCGTATTTGAGTGTATATGCAATGTTTCTTCCTTTTGGCATACTCAAAATGGTGGAACTTGCCCGGGCATTGATAAGTAAACCGCAGTTAATTCTTCTTGATGAACCCGGAGCAGGGTTAAATCCTGCAGAAAAAGAAAGGTTAAAAGAGATAATTAAACGAATTAAAGAAATGGGAATATCTGTTCTTATGGTGGAGCATGATATGGGAATTATTATGAATATCTCAGATGAAATAACCGTTATGAATTTTGGGGAAAAAATTTCTGCTGGTACTCCAGAAATGGTAATTCATGACCTAAAAGTTATAGAAGCTTACTTAGGGGAGGAGATCCATGCTTAAAATAGAAGCACTGGTATCAGGTTATGCTCACCTGGAAATACTCCACAGTATTAATTTAAAGGTGGAAAAAGGCGAAATTGTATCAGTCCTGGGTTCAAATGGGGCAGGTAAATCAACCCTCCTGAGGACTATTTCAGGAATATTAAAGCCCTGGAAAGGAACGATTACCTTTGAAGGAAAACTATTAAACGACCTTGACCCCATACAAATCGTAAAACATGGGGTAGTGCAGGTACCTGAAGGCAGACATATCTTTCCTGGTTTAACGGTAAAAGAAAACCTTTTGCTTGCTGGTTATAAATTTGGGAAAATTGAATTATCCGAAAGATATGATTCCGTATATACCATGTTTCCTGTGCTAAAAGAGAGAGAAAAACAGTTAGGTGGAACTTTAAGTGGAGGAGAGCAACAAATGTTAGCGCTGGCGAGAGGGTTAATGCCTAAACCCACTCTTTTATTGCTGGATGAACCTTCATTGGGCTTGGCTCCTAAGCTGGTTACTTTAATATTTAAAACCCTGGAGAGATTTAGAGATGAAGGGTTAACAATTTTATTGGTTGAACAAAACGCTAAAAGAGCCTTAGAAATATCCAATCGTGCCTATATTCTGGCTACTGGATACCTTGCTCTGGAAGGCAATTCCAGCGACTTAATTTCAGACCAGAATGTAAAACGATTATACCTTGGGAGGTAAGAATATGTTTGACATTTATTTAACCTTAATAGCCAGAGGTTTATCAACCGGTGCTATTTATGGGCTGACAGCTATGGGTATTGTCCTAATATTTCAAACCAATAATATCTTAAACTGGGCTCAGGGAAATGCAGGTATGTTTATAACTTATCTTGCCTTTTTCCTCCTTGCCTTACAACTTCCCTACCCTTTAGTAATACTTCTGGCAATTATAGCTGGGGCAATAATGGGAGGCTTAGTAGAAAAGTATTTGATAAGACCTGTAAGAGAAAAATCGCGGATTGGGTTACTAATGATAACTTTAGGTTTGGCAATGGTTTTTGAAGGATTAGCAGCCTTTATTTTTAGACCCTTTCCTCGTAATTTTGAACCTCTTTTAAAAGGGTCTATCGCCATTGGACCAATAACTCTTGGACAGCAAGATGTCCTGGTTATTGTACTTTCTACTTTGATTTTTGCATCTCTCTTCTTAATTTTATACCGTACGAAAATAGGTATAGGTGCTAGGGGAATAGCTGAGGATTGGTATGGAGCCAGGGTTCTGGGAGTACCTGTTTTTACTATTTCTCTGATTATCTGGTCCATAAGCTTTGCTCTTTCTGGATTAGTGGGCATCTTAATTGTGCCCAGGTTTGCCCTTGAGCCACATTTTATGCTACCTATCCAGGTAAAGGCATTTTCAGCTGCTGTACTTGGAGGTATGAACTCGGTATTAGGAGCTGCCGTTGCTGGACTGCTTTTAGGTGTTATGGAAAACATAATTGCTTTTCATTTTCCCTATTTACAAGAAAGTTTTTCCCTGGTGTTAGTGGTGATTGTGCTTCTATTTTTACCAACAGGCCTTTTTGGTAAAAAAACCCAGAGGAGGTTTTAATGAAAAAGTCAACACTTATTTCTCTACTACTACTGGCATTATCTTTGGTTTTACCAATTGTTTTATCCGAAAGGCCTTCCCTGATAGCTTATTTAAATTTAATAATGATTTATGCTTTATCTGCTCAAGGGTTAAATCTTTTGCTGGGTTATGCTGGTCAGGTTTCACTGGGACATGCAGCTTTTATGGCTATTGGTGGTTATACTTCAGCAATTTTGGTAATGCAATTTGGATTTAATAATATATTCTCAATCATTAGCGCAATTCTATTAACTGGTTTTTGCGGTCTTTTTGTAGGATTTCCGTCTTTAAGGTTATCAGGGTTTTATTTAGCAATTGCTACTATGGCTTTAGGTACAGCCTCAGCAGATATAATCAAGCGGCTTAGTATTACTGGAGGGGACCAAGGCTTAAGAAATATTCCACCATTAAATATTTTTAGTTATGAGTTCGTGTCAGAAATACAAAAGTACTATCTGCTTTTGATTATCTTATTAATAGTGTTCATATTAGTAAAAAATCTGGTCAACAGCAGAAGCGGCAGAGCACTAAGGGCTATTCGTGATGCAGAACTTACAGCCGAGACAATGGGAATAAACATTGCTTACTATAAAGTTGTAGCCTTTGTTATATCCTCTATGATCGCTGGATTAAGTGGAGCATTATATGCTCATACCATATCCTATCTTCATCCGGTCAATTTTGGTCTTAGTTTCTCAATTGAGTTACTGGCTATGACTATCGTTGGAGGGTTAGCTACTATTTGGGGACCACTTCTGGGTGTCTTATTTTGGGTATTTTTACCGAGGATTATTGGAGCTCGGATGGAATTTTTAGCTACCGCTTTTTTCGGTATAATGGTAATTCTATCTATCAGATTCTTCCCCAGAGGTCTTAGTGAGATTATTTTCAGGTTGGAAAGGAAGTTGAAGCTATATAGTTAATTTTTTTGCTTTTCTAATACTTTCAACGGTCCAATTTGAAAGCTCACTGATTTTTAATTTTTTCATTCCTCTTATATAAGTTAATAAGTTATCACCAATGGGCTCGGTCCACTTTTTGTCTATTCCCTTAAGTCCAGCTATTATACCGATTATTGTACCGATTTGTGCTGCGTTACAGTCAACATCCTGACCTTCCATGGAAATAATATTCATGGTTTTATCAAAATCTCCATTTCCAAACCATAAGGCAATAACCTCTGCAGCAGCATTAGGATATGCATGTATCCAATTGTACTTCTTTAACTGACTTTCACATGCCTGCCATGATTTTTCCCAACTGACATATTCCTTACATTTTTCTAATGAGTAGAATACAATAGAATAGTATTCGCTGTCTTTCGGTATTGCATTCAGTGCATATTTAAGTATTTTCCTGGTGTCATTCTCTACAAATGAAAGGGATACCATTACTGCATTAAATATTTCTCCCATAACTCCATTGTTATGGTGCGAAATTATGCCATCCACCCAGGCAAGTCTGGCAGCTTCTCTCGGATTTGCAGGAGCTACCATTCCACAAATTGCTCCCCTCATCTGTGCACCTATCCATTCCCTAAACGGGTTACTTAAATACCCGCTCTCTGGGGGATAAATTCCACTCTTTAAATTTCTTAAAGCGATGCCTTCAGCGGACCAGCCAAAAGGCACAAGAGCTACCCACTCTTCTCCTATATCTTTTGAAGATACTTCATAACCCTTATTTTCAAAAGCTTTTAAAAAGGCGAGTTCGTAGGTTATGTCATCATTAAATGTATTTGGTTGTCTAACATAGTATGTTATATCCCCAAATACTTCCTTCAAATTTTCGGTGGTATATCCCTCAATAGCTGTACCGAGAGCTCCTGCACATATTTGTGCAACCCATCCTGCATAGATTTTTTCTTCAAAATCCTTAGATAAGATAGCAAAAGGAGGGTAGGTTTTAAACTCTGCGTTGTTCTCATAATCTGACCAATCAGAGTATTGCTTGTAATTCCAGTATGAGGAATTTTCATCTTTTGGTAATTGTCTCATCTCATAATAAATCTTTGATGTAACTCTGTTAAGTTCAATCATGTCGTTTTGTTCATATGCTTTTAATCCTTTATTAATTAAAATTTCTAACTGATCTGCGTTAAATCCCAGGTTTTCCATAGATTGTACAGCCCCAATAATTAACCGTTCAGGAGCACCAGACCCGGGTACCCTACTGGACCACATCAATCTAACCCTTTCATCCTCATCCATTTCTAATTTATCGATTAAACTCCAGGTTTGTTCATCTTCCTTAAGCACTACAGGTTTAGCATTCTCCATTATTTCCCTTTCCATCTCCCAGGCTTTCATAGTTGTTACCTCCTAAATATTTAAAGTTTGGGACTCTTTTTCTATGTTTAATACTGGTTTTTATGCTCTTTATTCAAGCACACAGTTTAGCAATACATAGGCTATCATCAATAATATTACTAGAAGAAATAATTACTAATCTTACCCTAAAAATATATTTTTATAGATAAGAAATATTGCTAATCTTGTAAATTAAGAATTATCTATTGTAGCTGATTAATAGCAGATTTATGAAAAACTTAATGAGGGAAATATCAGCAGATTCTGGGCAAAAGCTCTCCAGATGGCATATTAATCACTCTTTTAGCGCCATAAATGGTTTTCATTAAAACTAAACCTGGATGGCTGTCAGTAACTATGCCAATGATACTGGCTTCAATACCTAACTGATTTTTCTTCATCTCAATCAAAATTTTATCCGCTTCTTCTGGCGGTACGAAAGTAATAAATTTTCCTTCGTTAGCTAAATAAAGAGGGTCTAACCCCAACATTTCACAGGCAGTTGCGACTGTTCTGCTGATGGGGATTGAGTCTTCGTTAATTTCTATACCTATTTTTGAGGCTAAAGCAACTTCATTAAGAGAAGTTCCTAATCCACCTCTGGTAGGGTCTTTTAAAACATGAATACTTGAACATATGTTGAATAGTGATTCAACTATCATGTTAAGTGGAGCACAATCACTTTGTATAGTTGAAGAAAAGTTCATTCCTTCCCTTTGACTGAGGATAGCTATACCGTGGTCTCCTATAGTCCCATTAATTAAAATATAATCTCCTATTTTAGCGTTAGTTGTAGAAACAGATCTGCCTTCCGGAATTATCCCAACACCTGAGGTGTTGATAAATATTTTATCAGCAGCACCTCTCTCTACCACCTTGGTATCTCCGGTAATAATTTTTACACTGGACTTTTGAGAATATTGAAACATTGTTTGAGCAATCATCTCCAGGTCTTTAATTAAGAACCCTTCTTCAATAATAAAACCTGCGCTTAGGTAAAGTGGTAAGGCTCCCCTCATAGAAAGATCATTGACAGTTCCGCAAACTGCTAATTTTCCTATATTGCCGCCTGGGAAAAAAATAGGTTTAACTACATAGCTATCAGTGGAAAAGCATAATTTACCAGCTGGTAAATCTGGGATTGTGCTGGCATCTTCGTTATTCAACAGCTGTGGTTCAGTAAAATACTTTAAGAAAACATCTTTTATAAGGCTATGGCTTAGCCTTCCACCACTACCATGAGATAAAAGAACTTTATCTTGATTATTCATAAGAGTAAAGGTAATAGGCAGAGCAAGCACCCTCGGAAGAAACCATACAAGCACCTAAGGGGTTGTCAGGGGTGCATTTATTTTTAAAGTAACGACACTCTGGTGGCTCAATTAAACCCCGAATTACTTCGTGGCATTGACAATCATATGGGTTAAATAGTTCCGGTTCCGGGATTCTGATATCAAATTGGTCTTTGGCATTAAATTTCTTATAGGAACTCTTGATACTTAAACCACTATCAGGAATTGAGCCTAAGCCTCTCCAACAAGCTAAATCTTCATAAAAAACTTCGTTCATAGTGGCAATAGCTCGGGTATTACCTTCGGGTCTTACGCTTCTGGAATAGGTATTTATAACCTGAGGTTTCTTCTCAACGTTCTGCTTTACCAGGCTTTCTAAGCCTTTTATAATATCGACTGCTTCAAAACCCGAGATAGCAAAGGGTAGGTTATAAATGGAGGGCAGAAACTCCCAGGCTAAAGACCCAATAATAGTACTGACATGACCAGGTCCGAGTATTCCATCCAACTTAATTTCTCCAAGATTTAGAATTGCTTTGGTTGCAGGAGGGGTTAATTTATGCATAGAAAAAACATAATAATTAGAGACCCTGTCCTTTACGGCTCTTAAAATAGAAGCAGCAACAATTGGTGCAGTAGTTTCAAATCCGATACCCAGAAAAATTACTTTTTTTTGTTTATTTTGTAGGGCAATTTGAATGGCATCCAAGGGTGAATAAACTATCCTGATATCAGCCCCCCAGGCTCTTGCTTTTTGTAAGTTAGAGCCATCACTTCCAGGGACCTTTAAAAAATCCCCGAAGGTAGTGATTATTACTCCTGGTAATTGTGAAAGTGCGATAGAGTAGTCAATTTCTTTCTGGTCGGTAACACATACCGGACAACCTGGTCCAGAAAGCATTTTAATAGTTTTAGGTAACAATTTTCTTATCCCGTGTTTAAAAATTGATTGAGTATGTGTTCCGCAGAATTCCATAAAAGTTAAGGGTTTGGTTTGAATATCAGACATATTTTTAATTATTGCCCTAACAAGTGACGGATCTTTAAATTCAGCCGTTAAGCTCATTATTTTTGCTCCAGTTTATCAAGCAAAGTAATTGTCTCCACTGCCTCTTCTTCAGTCATCAAACTAATAGCATAACCAGCATGGACAATTACATAATCTTCTACCTGGGCTTCGGGGGTAAAAAGAAGACTGATGGTTCTGTAAAGCCCACCAAAATCTACTATGGCTTCTTCTCCTGAAATGGATACTATTTTAGCCGGAACTGCTACGCACATAAGCTATCACCGCCTGTCCTAAAGAAATACCACCATCGTTAGGGGGAACATTTTTATGTATATAAACTTCAAAACCCTGGTTTTGAAGCTGTAGAATTGTCTTTTTTAGCAGGAGTTGATTTTGAAAGCAACCCCCACTAAGAACAACTTTATTTAAGCCGTAATTTTTTCTCATTAATTCAGAAATAGTTAAAGCCATTTTTGCCAGGGTGTTATGAAAACGGTTACCTATTACCCCTTTGTCTATGTTTTTAAGATAGTCATTAAGAATACTATCAAGTAGTGAACCTAATTTAATAATCCAGCTATTCCCTGATTCTATCAAGTCAAATGTATAATAATCTGTATGGTTATTTGATTTTCCTTCGGATAACATTTCCAGTTCCATAGCCGCCTGTCCTTCGTAAGTAACCTTCTGGCAGATGTCTAATATGCTGGATACAGCATCAAACAGTCTTCCACAGGAGGAAGTTAGAAAAGTATTAAAGTTTTTATCAATTTGATGAAATATCAGTTCAATTTCTTCATCGTTCGTATATTTAAATAATTCAAGGTTAAAAGGTAATTTTCCCAGTAAAGTGTGCAAGTAAGAGAGAGCAATTCTATAAGGTTTTTTCACTGAAATATCTCCTCCTGGTAAAGGAAGGTATTGTAAGTGAGCAACCCTTTCAAACCCATTAAAATCAGCTATCATAAATTCACCACCCCATAGATTACCATCTATCCCATAACCAACTCCATCAAAGGAGATTCCGATAACTTTTTCATTCAAACCATTATCCGCCATACAGGAAGCTGTGTGAGCATAGTGATGTTGTAGGGGGATACGCCAGGACTTAGCAGAAAGGCTACGGGCGTACAAAGTAGAGAAATAATCCGGGTGTAAATCGTAAGCTATGGTATCGGGCTCAAGCCTAAAAAGTTTTTGAAAAATTTCTATGTTCCTTTGATAGTTAGTATAAGTTTGATAATCCTCTAAATCGCCATTATGCTGGCTTATAAAAGCATAACCATCTTTGATAAAAGTGAAACTGTTTTTTAAATCCGCACCACAAGCGAATACCACAACAGGTCTTTTTTTAAAATTCAGTTTTAAAGCGGTAGGAGAATATCCACGTGCTTTTCTAATTGGGTAGGGGTTATTGTTATAAACTGTAATGACGCTGTCATCATAGCAAGCATGGATATCACGGTTGTGCAGGAGAAAGTAATCAGCCAAATTATTTAACCTTTCCAGGGCTTCCTCGTTAATAAAAGCGATAGGTTCTTCAGACAGATTTCCACTGGTCATTATTAAAGGTTCCTGGTACTCTCTCAAAAGGAGGTGGTGTAGCGGGGTATAAGGAAGCATAACTCCCAGATAGTTGTTATTAGGAGCTACTGATGGAGCTATTTTAAGATTATTTCTCTTTTTAAGAAGAAGTATTGGGGCTTGTGATGAAGATAGAAGTTTAATCTCTTCACTATTTACATAACAGTATTTACTTATATCTTCCAGATTTTTCATCATCAGGGCAAAGGGTTTATATGGCCTATTCTTTCTTTTCCTGAGAAGTTCTACAACCTCATTATTTTGCGCATTACAGGTTAGGTGAAATCCTCCAAGTCCTTTGATGGCTAAGATTTTTCCTTCTTTTAAATAATTAATACTGTTTTTAAGGGGGGTTTCAGTTTTTATCTCTAGCCCATGTCTGTCGGTTAACATTAAATGGGGTCCACAAGTAGGACAAGCGTTCGGTTGGGCATGAAAACGACGGTGTAAAGGGTTATGGTATTCCTCATCGCACTGTGGGCACATGGGGAAAATAGACATGGTAGTTTTTGCCCTGTCGTATGGTATATCCTGGATAATAGTAAATCTGGGACCACAGTTAGTGCAGTTAATAAAGGGATATTGGTATCTCCTGTCCTTGGGGTCAAATAGTTCAACCAGGCAATCTTTGCAGATAGCAATATCAGGTGAGATTAATTGGTACCCTTCGTCAGCTCGACTATTTCTTATTTCAAAGGTTGAATAAAATTTAGGCTTCTGTTCCTGTATGCTTATTTCTTCAATTCTTGATAATGGGGGAGCTTCGGAGGTTATAGCTTTAGCAAACTCATCTAAAATCGGTTTTACAGCCTCAGCCTCTATTTCTACCCCGTTAGAGGTGTTGATTATGTAGCCTTTAACCTGAAAATTTTGGGCAAGCCTGTAGATGAAGGGTCGAAAACCTACACCCTGGACTATCCCTTTTATCAGTATTTTTTTTAATTCAAGCTGTGGTAAATCCAATTTACCCATCCCTGCAACCCTTCACCTGTTTTACAGGAGGTTTTAATAATAGGTGCCTTGATATTTACTGCTCTAACACCTTTTTCAAAATATTCATAGTTATAGTCAATGGAGTTTATCAAGTCAATTTTATTTAAAATAATTACATCTGCTACAGAAAATATTTTTGGGTATTTGTAAGGCTTATCATCGCCTTCAGGAAGGCTGGAGATAACTATTTTATAATTTTCTCCTAAATCGTAAGGTGCGGGACACACCAGGTTGCCAACATTTTCTATGAAAATAAGTTTATAGGGGCCATCTTTAACTTCAGAGATTACTTTTTTAATCATAGAGGCGGTAAGATGACAGCTTCCACCTGTGTTTATTTGCAGCGCTTCAAATCCGCCTTCTTTTATTTTTAGGGTGTCAATAGAAGAAGCAATATCCCCTTCTATGACTAATACGCGTTGATTTATCAATTTAAGAGCGCTTAGGATAAGGCTGGTTTTTCCCGCACCAGGAGAAGCCATAAGATTAAAAGCTGTTATTCCCCTTTCTGTTAAGAGTTGCCTGACTTCCTGAGCATTTAAATTATTTTTAAATAAACATCTTTATTTAGTTTAATCTTCATTGGTTTCATCAATTAATTCAATACTTTCTATCTCTAATTCTCTTCCTGGTCCATATTCAATAATAGTTCTACCACAATAAGGGCAAATCCAGTCATCACTTTTAAAATTAACATCACATTCATCGCAAGATAATGAAGCTTCAATAATCTCATATTTTATTTTTGCTCCTTGCAAACAACTATTTTCGGAGATATTTTCCAAGTAAAAAAGCAAGGATTCGGGTGAAACACTGGATAATTCACCTATTCGCAGGTTTAACTGTTTAATTTTTTTCTCCATTGACTCGTGGAAGCAGATTTCTAATATTTCCCTGGCTAAAGAAAGTTCGTGCATAATTCAACCAATCCAGTTTTTAACCAGGTGAGTTATTTTTTCAATTGCTTGCCTGGTCAGTATTTCTGTCATAGGAGTTAAGCCTTCTCCTAAGTCAAAATCGAATCCTTTAATGGACAAAATATACCCTTTGGCAGAAGAACCGTATAGCTGTTTAGCAAGAGTTAATATAGTTGAAGGACTAAGGGTGTGAGAAAAACCCGGACCTCTTACTTCCGGATTTATCTCCTTGAAGAAGATATCAGGAACATCTTCTTCAACTGATGAATCCACAAAAATAACCAGGTCATAAGTGCTGACAGTTTCTATTAGCTCTAATCCGAGTTCCTGTTGTATTAAAGTGTCTACAGGAAGACTACCAGGGAGAGACTCTACAGCGATAATGCCTGCTCCATCGTCCCTCCTGGCGGTATTCCCATATCCAATAATTAAGCAGAGGTTCTTTTCGGTAGGTATATTTTCCAGGTTATTTTCAGTCAGAGTTGTTTTTATCCTTCTCTCTTTACTGAATCAAAAAGTGTACCGTCAGCTGCTTTCAGTTCTACCAGCAGGGGCATTTTTCCTATGGCATGGGTAGAACAAGAGAAACAGGGGTCATAACACCTTATAGCACCCTCAACCATATTAAGCATACCCTCTTTAAGCTTTTTCCCATCTACAAAGTTTTTAGCAACATCATCAACCGCTTTAGAAATCGCCCAGTTGTTATGTCCAGTAGAAACAATTAAGTTTGCTTTCTGCATAATTCCATCTTCATCAATCCAATAGTGATGAATTAAAGTCCCCCTGGGGGCTTCTATCACACCTACTCCATGAGGTTGTAGGTCTCCTGGCATAGCAATAATATCGTTAGAAAGCACATCAGGGTCGTTTAGTATCTGACCCGCTCTTTCCGCTGAGTAAAGTAATTCAATTAGCCTGGCATAGTGATAAACCAGCGAACCTTCTAGTGGTCTGCCATTACCTAAAGATTTATAGGTTTTTAACTCCTCATTTGCCAGGGGCGTAGTAATCTTTTCCGCATTATTCGCCCTGGCTAAAGGTCCTACACGATAAACACCTTTTGGATAACCCAGTTTTTTATAATAAGGGAATTTTAGATATGACCAGTCTTCTACTCTTTCTTCAATAAAATCAAGATAATCGGCTGGTTTAAATCTTTCCCAAACTTTTCCTTCTGAATCGGTCAATTTTAAATTACCATCATATAGTTCAAGGCTATCACCTTCATTTACCAATCCAAGGTATCCACTGGGAAATTTACCAAACTTTTCTATTACTTCCATATTAGCTCCTATCCAGGTTTTAGCAATAGAAATACCTTCCTGAGTATAAGCAATCATTGTGTCTAATTCTGAAAGAAGGCTATCCCTAACCTCAATAGTTAACTGATTATTTACTCCACCTGGAACAGCAAATGTGGGGTGGATTCTTCTTCCAGCAACTTTGGCAATGATTTCCTGCCCATATTTGCGTAGTTTGACAGCTTTTAGGGCTAATTCTGGGTTAGCTAAAACTAACCCTACCACATTTCTTAGTGCTGGGTTGCTATCCCAACCCAATAATAGGTCTGGACCTGCAAGATGAAAAAAATGCATAGCGTGAGATTGAACGCATTGGCCCATATGTATGAGCTCTCGTAATAATTTTGCTGGTTTTGGAGGCTCTACCCCGATTAAAGCATCGCAAGCTTTAGCAGATGCTAAATGATGACTTACAGGGCATATCCCACAAATACGGGGTGTAATTTGAAGCATTTCAAAATAGGGTCTTCCCTCAGAGAATTTTTCAAAACCTCTGAATTGGTCAATATGTACAAAAGTTTTATCAACATTTCCGTTATCGTTTAAATAAATGGTGACCCTAGCATGGCCTTCTATTCTGGTAACTGGTGAAATGGTAATTTTTTCGCCCATAGGTTCCTCCTAATCATATTTTAGTAAATCGCCCTTTAAAACTGGTACTCTTCCTCCCAGTAATTCCTTAAGAGCTGTATAAATAGAATCAGCTGGAGGTGGGCAACCAGGTATATAGAAATCAACTTTAACTATATCTTTAACTGCTTTTACTTTGGGGAGCAATTTACCCAGTTCATCTGAGGTGGGAATTTTACCATCTTTAGTACTTTCTGTTTCAAGGTATCCTCTAGTAAGAACTTCCTCTCTGCTAAAGTAGTTACGCATGGTAACAATCCCACCAAAAACAGCACAGTCTCCGATAGCGATTAATATTTTACATTTTTTTCTCAGGTGTTTGGCTTCTTCTTCGTGAAGGTCTGTTCCAATAGCTCCCTCAATAATGCCGATATCTACCCCTTCTTCAGGAGGATGTTTCAAGTCAGTAATAGGAGTTGAAGTGAACTCCACGCCTGCTTGAATTAATTCAACAATTCTTTCGTCCATGTCAAGTAGGGACATATGACAACCAGAACAGGCTTCTAACCAGGTTGATGCAATCTTAACTTTTGCCATTTTGTCCTCCTTTAACCTAAAGCTTTCATGAAATCTTCAATAATGGCTTTATCTGTTTTCACACCCTCAGGAGCTTCCATAATTGATGAAACATCCTGAGTTTTACCTTCTAAATTAGTGAAGGTTCCCGAGGTTTCCAGCCAGGTTGCAGAAGGAATAATTAAGTTTGCTCTTTCAGTCAGGGGTGAAACAAAATTACTTATAACAATTAAATAGCTAACATCTTGTAAGGAAGCCAGCAGGTTACCGTCTCCGCTAAAGTCTGAAGCTACAATTAAAGCTACATCACTTTTTTCAAAAAAACCATTTAATCCTTTCTTAATTGCTCCCAGACTGTTTGCTGACTTATAAAGTGGTAGAAAAACAGCTTTGACTTTTTTAAGAATTTCTAAATCGGCTGATTCAACCTGGGGATTCAGAATTACCACAACTTTCTTACTATTCTCAAGGGTATTTACTAATTTGTCAGCCTCGGAGGTCTTGAAAGTTTCTGTGGCATAAAAGGATAAGGAGTTTTCTTCGTCGGTTACAATGTAGAGGTAAGCTCCCTTGGTTACTGCTTTTTTCACCCAGGAAGCAACTACTCCGTGAGAAGTTGAGGGGTCAACTTTATACAGGACCACAGCGTTCGCAATAAGTATGTCTTCCAGGCAGCCATCAGCGGATAGTTTAACTGCTTTTTCATTATAGCTTTCCATTAAGCCGGTATTTTTAGATTGGAGAGAAGTTGAGAAAAGTATATTAAACGCTTCAAGAGCTTCATTGGTAGTTTTAGGGCTAATAATTCCTCCGGGGTTTTTAGCTTCTTTGAGTTTTTGGGTAGCTTTTTTAATGGCATCTTGGTAAGATATTACTTCTCTTCTACCTTCTTGCCTGATGATTGGTTGCAAGACTCTTTTTCTTTTTTCATTTAAGGGAGAAAACCTTCCAAGCTCACAGAGAATGCCGTGATTAACCGGGGACTCCCATTCGCCCCAAATTTTTATCAAATGGTTGGCTTTAGTAAAAGCTAAAATTCCACAACCCACACTGCAGTTAGCGCATACTGATTTTGTTTTGGTCATTTCATCAGCTTTACCCCGAAAAGCTCCAATCTTATCAGCTAGTGAGCCTGTAGGACATACCTGCGCACAAGCACCACAGGAAACACAGGAAGAAGCTTTAAGAGGGCTTTCCATATCAGGCGAAAGCATGGTATGTGCTCCACGATTAACCATACCCAAAACGTAGTGACCGGCTAAGTCTGAACAAGCACGGATACATCTTCTACATAAAATACAACGGTTGTGTTCTAATAGTATGTATTTGTGACTGAAGTCTGTAGGGAATTTAGTCTGATAAGGTGAAAAAGCAAAATGATCTATACCATACCGATACCCCATATTTTGTAGCTCGCAGTCTCCAGATGCTTCGCAGAACATACAATAGTGGTTTCTTTCAGCAAATAGCAGGTTAAGAATAAACTTTCTCGCTTCTACAACCCGAGGTGATTCTGTTTCTACTTCTAAACCTTGAGTAGCTGGAAGGGTGCATGCAGGTTGCAGTGTTCCTTGTTTGGTTTCAACCACACAAAGCCGGCAGGCTCCAATAGGGCTCAATTGGTCATGATGACATAAGGTGGGAATGTCTATACCAAAAGATTTTGCTACCTGCAATACTGTTAAACCTGGCTCTACTTCTATTTCATTTCCATTAATTTTTAAGAACAACTTTTCCATTTTTATAACCTCCCACATTTATTTGCTGGGCAATATCCAGTTTCTATGTGATTTATAAACTCACTTTTAAAGTATTTTAAGGATTCAAGTATCTGGTTGGCAGCTGCTTGGCCTAATCCACAAAATGATGTATTTTTCATAACATTAGCTAACTCTTCCATAAAACCAAGCTCATCAATTTCCACATTTCCAGAAGTAACCCTGTTAAGCAAATCCAAGGCTTTAGGTAAACCTACTCTACAGGGAACACACTTACCACAGGACTCGTGATTAAAAAAGGCGAGTAGATTTTTTAGAAAATCAATTACACATCTTGTTTCATCCAAAACCAGAATAGCTCCAGACCCCTGCCCTGCTCCGATTTTCCTTACAGAATTCCAATCAATGGGAACATCCAGGTGCTCGGGTGTGATAAAACTTCCTGAGCTGCCACCAAGTTGAACTAATTTTAGGTTTTTCCCACCCTTGATGCCATAACCAATCTCATATATGAGTTCCTTTAAGGTAAAACCAAAGGGAACCTCAATTACTCCTTTGGCATTTACATCACCAAAAAGGGTGAACACCTTAGTTCCTCTTGAGCCTTCAACACCCAGACCCTTGTACCATTCAGCACCCTTTAAAATAATGAGTGGGATGTTAGCGAGGGTTTCCACATTGTTTATAACTGTTGGTTTAGCCCATAAACCTTCAGTGGAAGGATAAGGTGGTTTTGAGCGAGGTTCTCCTCTCTTGCCTTCTAGAGATTCCATTAAGGCTGTTTCTTCACCGCATACATAAGAACCTGCACCTATTCTTACTTCTACATCAAAATCAAAATTGGTTCCTAATATATTATTTCCCAATAATCCAATTTCTTTTGACTGTTTGATGGCTATGTTTAACCTATCAATAGAGAGATCATACTCTCCGCGTACATAAATAAAACCCTTATTAGCCCCGACAGCATAAGCAGCAATAGCCATAGATTCAATGATGGAATGAGGGTCACCTTCCATAATCACTCTATCCTTAAAGGTCCCTGGCTCTCCCTCATCGGCATTACATATAATATATTTTGGTTTTGCTGGGGCTTTAGCAGTTAATTCCCACTTAAAACCTGTGGGAAATCCCGCACCACCACGGCCTGAAAGTTCTGAGGCTTTGATTTCAGATATTACCTGCTCTGGTGTCATTGTTGATAAAACCTGAGCTAAAGCTTGATAACCATCATGGGCAATGTATTCTTTAATATCTTCAGGGTTGATGAGCCCAACATTTCTTAGAATAATACGGGTCTGTTTTTTCATTATTTCTTCTTCAATGGGAGCAGTCATTTCCACTTTAGCAGGTGCGTCAATTTCATACATTAATTTTTTTACAGGTCTTCCTTTGAGGAAATGCTCCTCAACTAAATAAGGTATATCTTCAACATTATTTATTACATAGATAAGCCCACCAGGATAAACGGTTAATTGTACTCCTTCTTCAATTCCCCAGCCACCAGTTCTAAGAATTTGCACCTCGTTTTCTAACCCTTTTTTGATAATTTCTTCCTTAAGTTTGGTTTCAACTTCCAAAGCACCTCTAAGAATACTTCTGGAATCGGTGCTCAACAAAACATGAAGTCGATAAATTTTCATTTTTTATTCCTCCACATAGGTATCGAGAATCTCAGGCAACTGTGTAACGGTCACATTTTTATAAATATCATTATCTACCATCATAACCGAAGCTAAGCTACATAAACCAAGGCAGGATTGTTCTTCAAGAGTGAACTGACCATCACAAGTTGTTTCTCCAATACTTAAATTCAATTTCTCACCTATAGCTTCAATTAATGAATCATACTCTTCAAGTTTACAGGGAGGGCTAGAGCATACTCTGATAATATGTTTTCCTCTGGGCTTAAGTGAAAACATAGAGTAAAAACTTGCTGTAGAGTAAAGTGAGCTGACCGGTATTTTAAGTTCCCTACTAACCTTTTTTAAAACTTCAGCAGGTAAATGATTATGAGGGATTAAATTTTGAATTTTATGTAACAGAGTTAACAAAGGCTCCCCGGTCTCTTTATACTCCTTGATCAATTGTCCTACTTCTTCATTCTTCATCTGTAACCTCCTTTACATCACATCTTAAACATCTACCACATTCAGTTATAACCTGTTCGAAGTTAAAAGATTTAACAACCTCTTTAAAATTACTAATTCTTTTAGTAGAAGAAAGCATTCCAGGTTCTTGCCTTTTTACTGAAACTTCTTCCTCGGGTGGAATTACTAAAGCAAAGTCGTAAACTGTTTTAAGTTGAGAAAGCCGGTCTTCACCACCATTAAAGTAAGCATCAATAGTTCTGGCAAACCATTTTCCTTGCGACATAGAACCACTTACGGTGGCTGGACCAGTTACTACATCTCCCCCAGCATAAACCATAGGAATAGAACTTTCTAAAGTGTGCTGGTTAACAATAACCTGCCCATTTCTGGTTAATTGAATTCCAGTTTCCCTAAGTAGCCCTTCAGTTTCAATAGATTGTCCAACAGCAAGAATGACTGTATCGCAATACTTTAACTCCTCCTCATTAGTAGAAGTAGGAACTCTTCTTCCGTTGTCATCAAAATAACCGAGTGTCATTTTTGCGTACTTAATAGCTATTACTTTATCATCTTTTCCGACTATGGCAGTGGGTGCACCTAATAAAATAAAATTAATTCCTTCATGTTCAGCTTCTTCAATTTCTCGATGGTCAGCAGGCATATCTTCTTTTTCTCTACGATAAAGAATGGTTACTTCCCTGGCTCCCAACCTTAGAGAAGACCTGGCTGCATCTATCGCTACATTACCTCCGCCAATTACCACCACTTTTTCTCCGATGGTTATTTTTTCGTTGCTATTTACCTTATCTAAGAATTCTAGGCCCGACCAGACGCCCTTA
>QLTX01000119.1 GCA_018725175.1 Candidatus Psychracetigena formicireducens | reverse complement strand
GATGTTCCCGAATGCAACTCGAAAATGGTGGAGACAGAGAAGGTTCTGAGCGCCTTGATTCGGTCAACCTGTAGACTATTAGCCTGTAGGAGCTACAGCCTATAGCCTACAGCCTAAACAACCTGAGTAGTAAAAAATAAATTTTACTCTATAATTTTTAGCAGATATTATTTAGGAGGATGTTGAAATGATAATTTCCAAGACCAAGCCTATTGAGGAAATACTAAGTTTCCTCGAAGGAAAAAATAATCTATTTATCAGTGGTTGCGCTCAATGTGCCACGGTTTGTCAGGCAGGTGGAGAGAAAGAAATCCTGGAGATGAAAAAACTATTAGAAGAGGCAGGTAAGATGGTTTTAAATTACCAGGTTATTGACCCCGGGTGCAACCTTTTACAAGCTAAAAAAGATTTTAAATTACAAAAAGAAACTCTGGAGCAGGCAGATGCAGTCCTTTCTATGGCTTGTGGTGATGGAACCCAAACCCTGGCTAAACTGGTAAAAATACCCGTTTATCCTGCCAATAACACTATGTTCATTGGTGAGATAGAAAGAGTCGGACATTATTCAGAGATGTGTATAGCCTGTGGTGATTGTGAATTAGGCTGGACTGGAGGTATCTGCCCTATCACTCGTTGCGCTAAAAGCTTACTTAATGGTCCCTGTGGTGGGTCACGAAATGGCAAATGTGAAACCAACACCGAGACAGAATGTGCCTGGATTGAGATTTACAAGAAATTAGGCGAGCTGGGGCAGCTAAGTAACCTCAAAAAAATCAGGCCACCTAAAGATTTCTCCACCGCAGTTAAACCAAGAAAACTTATAATAGAGAGGAGTTAAATAACTATGCTTAAAGAAGCTTTATCCCAGGGAAAATTTGTAGTCACCGCAGAGGTTGCCCCGCCAAAAGGGGTTGATTTTACTGAAGTAATTGAGGTAGCCCACCTTTTAAAAGGCAAAGTTGACGGAGTAAATGTAACAGACTTTCAGAGTGCAGTTTTACGGGCTACTTCTCTGGTTACCTGTCATTTCCTCTATGACCACTGTCTTGACCCTATTTTCCAGATGACCGGTAGGGATAGAAACAGGTTAGCCATACAGGGAGAACTGATGGCTGCTTACCTATTAGGTATCAGGAATGTACTGGCTCTAACTGGCGATCATCCTTTTGTAGGAGACCACAAAGGAGCCAAACCCGTTTTTGACCTTGATTCCATTGGCATTCTCCAGGCGGGGAACTCTCTGAGAAATGGGAAAGATATGGCAGGTAATGCTCTTAAGGGAACACCGGACTTTTTCTTAGGGGCCATAGTTACCCCATTTTTTGACCCCCTGGAAGCCCAGATTTTAAAGATGGAAAAGAAAATAGAGGCGGGAGCAGAGTTTTTCCAGACTCAAGCAGTTTATGACCTGGACACTGTATATCGTTTCCGTAATGCCACCAAGCATTTAAATACCAAGGTTTTAATGGGAGTAGTTCCTCTTAAGTCTGCTGGAATGGCTAAATTTATGAACGGTAATGTTCCCGGTATTTATGTTCCTGATGAAATCATCAAAAGAATTGCCCAAGCAGAAAAACCGGTTGGCGAAGGCATTAAAATAGCTTCTGAATTTATTAAACAACTGAAAGCTGAGGGTCTGTGCGATGGTGTTCATGTAATGGCTATTGGTGCGGAAAAGAATGTTCCCAGAATATTAGAAGCTGCGGGGTTAATATAGTATTTCCCTGGTGGTTATCCTTTATCCTGACTAACCCTTGGCGAAGGTTTTTGACTGACAGAGATAGGGTTCTGACCGAATCTCTGGTTGACTATAACTCCGTAGTTATGGAAGTAGGCTCGGGAAACGGATTCCTTACCGAGCATCTGGCTCAAAAAGTACGCCTGGTTTACGCCATTGAACTGCAGAAAGGGATGGTGGTTCAATTGGAGAAAAGAGTTAAAAGGTGGAAAAATAAGGTGAAAATTTTTAACCAGGACATAGCAGACTACCATCATAAAGATGCTCCGGTGGATACAGTAATTGCTTTTTATAGTTTTCACGAAATAAAAAACCAGGAAAAGGCAGTTATAAATATGGTGAATTCATTAAAGAAAGATGGTTATATTTGCCTTTATGAACCTACCTTAGAAGTTAACTGGAAGAAAATGGAAAAAACAGCCAATTTATTTTCTAAATCAGGCATAGATATTGATTTTTACAGGAAAGGTAGATTTACTAACTTTCTCAGACTTAAAAAAGTTTAAGCAGGGTAATCTAAAAGAAAAATAATTGGAGGTAAAATGAGTTTTGTAATAGCTATAGCTGGTAAGGGCGGTACTGGTAAAACCACTTTTTCGGGTTTAATAGTAAATTATCTGATTAAGAAAGGAAAAACACCCATTCTAGCTATTGATGCTGACCCCAGCAGTAACCTTAACGAAGCTTTAGGTGAAAAAATAAATTTAACCATTGGTGAACTTACTGAAGCGCTGGCTACCATTGATGCCAGCGCCCAGGGTGGGGTATCCAAAATTGAACAGATGGAGTATAAAATTAACTCCGCTATCATTGAAGGTAAGGGTTTTGATTTACTGGCTATGGGCAGGCCAGAAGGACCTGGTTGTTATTGCCATGTAAACCACCTTTTAAAAAGCACCATTACTAAATTAACTAAATCCTACCCCTACATCGTGGTGGACAACGAAGCAGGGATGGAACATCTCAGCAGGAGAACCACCGGTAAAGCCGACTTGCTTCTTATAATCAGTGATCCCAGCCCTCGTGGCATTGAAGCTGCTGCCAGGATTAAAGAGGTATCTAAAGAAGTAAAGTTAGATATTAAAACAATTAAACTGGTTATTAATAGGGTGATGAACGATAAATTATATCCTGAATCTCTCAGGGTGATAGAAAAATACGGCTTGGAGCTTGCTGGTACTGTCCCCCTGGATGAAGCTATTATGAACCTGGACGGAGAAAAAAAGCCTATCTTTGAACTCCCACCCGAATCTATAGCTTACCAGAGAGTATTTAATATACTTGATTCTTTAAAAATTACCTGAAGAAATCATCTTTAGAACTGTTTATTAGTGCTGCCTCTTTCAGGAAGGTTTATTAAGTTTATCTGATATAAGCCCTTTAACCCGAGGTCTTCATCAAATACCTCAATATTTTGTAGGTAAGGGGCTATAACGGAAAGACACTCTCCAGAGGCGATAACTTTAAATTTACCTGGTTGGCTCTGCTGAATTCTTTTAACCATAGAGTCAATCATCCCGGCAAAACCATATACAAAACCAGATTTTAGAGCCTCTTCGGTATTCTTCCCCACCACCTCCCGGGGGGCACCCAGGTTAATCCCGGGAAGCAGGGCAGTTTTCTCTATAAGGGAGTTTAGGGAATTAAAAATACCGGGGGCAATAGCCACCCCTATAAACTCTCTATTCTGATTAACTACTGAAAAGGTAGTTGCAGTATCGCAGTTTACTAATATAAACGGTGGTAGATATTGAGACAAGGCTCCTACCGCTAAAGCAATCAAATCTGCTCCCACTTCTTTAGGGTTTTCTACTTTCAAGGATAAACCGGTTTTTATTCCTGGAGCTACTATCAGGGTTGGGATTTTTAATACTTCCTCTCCTAACTCCTTCATAATTCGGGTAATCGGAGGTACTACCGAAGCCACCACCATCTTTTGGGCCTGTTCCATTTCGTATTTATGTTGGTTTAAGGTTTCTTTGATTTGTAGAACATATTCAAAAGGAGTTCTCAGGGGGTCGCTTCTGACTTTGAAACGGAAGACTACCCCCTCCTGATTTATAATCCCCACGGTGGTTAACTGGTTTAAAACAGTAATTCCTAAAACCACAGTTGAATTCCTTTCAGTTAAGTCAATTCCCTATTACTTTTTAAAAAGCGTAATCAACGGTTTAATGCCAAATATAATAGCAATAATTAAAAGTACTAACGGACTGAATTCAATAAGTGTAGGAAAAAGACTGGAAAGCATAACCCCGAGGGTCAATAAACTTAAGATAGACAGTAGATAATCGCAGGTACCTGCTTTTTTCATAAACTTTTCTTGTAACTGGCAACATGGTTTATTCATAAAACCTCCTTAATGGTGCTATTTAATTAATGGTAACTACTGTTATTATAAATTATTTTATCAGGATTAGTACTAAAAGGATGGAATAGTTCGGGGTCAGGTCTTCATTATTCACTTAACTGACTTTGGTGATCAAGCCTACATTAGGCATTTATCAACGAAAGGCCTGTGGTATTCTCATATTTTCCTTATCTTCTGTCATCGCGAGAACCCGAAGGGCTCGTGGCAGTGGTCCGACCTGTAAGGTCGTTCTCCTGATTTTCATCGGGATAAACTCTTCATAACCCATGGCAATCCCCTATTCCAATATATAAGTCACAAATACCACCAAATCGTTGACACTTTTGGAGACATTAAGAAGTCTCACCAAGCGTTGACACAT
>QLTX01000118.1 GCA_018725175.1 Candidatus Psychracetigena formicireducens | reverse complement strand
CTCCCTTCTTTTCTTTCATATCAATAGGGTTAAAGCTACATTATTCATTTAACAATATATTTTGTATCTCTTCGATCTCTTTTGGAATAGTATATCCCTTTCACCTCTTCCCTGCCCGACTCTACTCTTTAAATATTAAAACAATAAGAAAGTTTAGTATACTATCTAAGATCAATTTCATTTAACGTTTCTAGTATATATGAAGTTTTAGCGAAGCGAAACTTGGGGGAACGAAGTGAGCCACAAACACCATGTTAGGCTGTCGTTTTGCTTGGCGACTTCTATTAAATTTTTAAAATATTCATTATCCACTTTCGTATTTCTCCTACTGAATCGCTTGCCTTAATAGCTGTCTCTTTATCATAGTGAGTGGGCCAATGTACCGGATAACGTGTATCAATATAAAATGGGTTAAGATAGCGACAATCTTCTTCTATTTCTTCAATCTTTGGTTCTTTCTCTCTACAAATCTCTAATAACTCCAGGAGATTATGGATAGGCCTAAATTCTAATCCGGTAGCAATGATGAAGGCTTTGAGATACTTCTCAGCTGCTTGTTGAAAATGAAAGCAGATTTGAGCAAAGTAATTTCCAATTTCAAGTGATGAAGAAGCAAATCCAAAATCTTCATCTGCCCTTTCTATCCATTCTTTTACAACCTGTTCATTTTGCATTATAAATAACCTTTCCTTCTTCAAAGATACTCTTTACAAAGGGATCGCCTAGTTTTAATCTCTGCTCTACTTCCACAGGTTTATATACAATAAAGTCAGTAGCTAACCTATATTTGATTAACCTCTCCAATTGGCGAATCCTATCAATACCGAGATTAGGAACATCCTCTTTAATGATAAAAAGATCTATATCTGTTCCTGGGTTCAACTTACCTCTTACTAAAGAGCCAAAAAGGATAATTTTCTGAGGCTTATAGACTCTAATAAGTTGCTCTACAATATCTTGAATCTCTTTATCAAACCTATCATTAGAAAGCATTTCTTTCGCTCTGTCCTCTTTCTTTCACTATTTTTAAAACTGCCAAGCAAAATGTCGCCTAACGTTTCCAGCATATACGATGTTGCGATCGAAGGGAGCAATGTCCCGAAGGGCAAGGGGCGAAGCCCGTAGCGTATATGCTGTGTTATGTGATCGTTGCCCATTTATTTCAAACCTCTTTCCTTTATCTTTGAAATTACCTTGCCAATAATATCAAGAAACTGTTTAACTTTATCTTCTGAATAGGCCTTATCAATCACCCATTTTAAAGTTGATCCTGCTTTTATAAAGTAACCTAGATTTTCAAGGCGTTCTCTAAAAAATTCAACAATGTCCTCTGGGTCATTAACTTTTTTTGTGATTAGCTCAATACCAGCATAGATACTCTGTTTAAAAACTGAATCGGGAGGATATCCAAAAAATAGACTGACAAAACCAGTATCCAATTCAAGATTTAGTGAGAACCCCTTTGATCCCCACCTGAACATTAAGCTATTTTGTTTTGCAAATTCAAATATCTGCTGAAAAACTTCCAATCCGTTTTTATCCAATGAACTTAAGAATTGTTTCTCATCAACCTTTGGAAGAGAAGCGGATTGAACTTTCTGACGTTTAAATTCCTCTTCGCCGACGACAAAATCACTTGAGATTATCTTTTCTCCAGATGTGGTTTCAAAATACTTAAACTCCATACAATAAATATCAATACCTTTTTTCCTTAGAAACAGTGCAGTTTGTCTAATTTCTTTTGAAACTTCTTGAGCCACTATAATAAGTCTTGTTGACTTATTAAATGAAACACTTTCATCTGATTCGCTTTGGAAATATTGTTGATGATAATCTTCTAAACTACTTTCTTCTCCTGAATAGTCTTGATAAATCTCATTTAACTGTGAGTAGTCCAAGTTCTCAATAAAGGATGCATATTCTAATAGCTGAGCAACTGTTTCCCGCGGTGTCTTCCCTCTCTTCAATTCTACCACTACGGTATTACCAGATTTATCAATGCCTAACAAATCTATAGAAGTATTTAGATTGGTAGTAACCTGACGACCAATTATAAGAACTTTACTTCCTTCAAAAAAGTATTCTGGATTATTCTCAAGCAAAACTTCCAAATCTTCTTCTCGCTTGGAATCTTTGAAATCGTGTTCTTTATATGGAATCAGTTTTCCGTTTTTATCAATAGTAAACAGTTTCATTTTCTTTCATCTCCTAAATGGGCGATGTCATATAACTCGCTTATATACGACATAAATGCCATATATCCTTCAAATTTAATGTTATATAGGCATTATTATCGTATAATACCATAATATTATAAACTCTCTTCATTTTTTTAATTCCTGAAACAAATTAGTTTGATAATGTATTACTCCCCTTCACCTATTCCCTGCCCTTCTACTCTTTAAATATTTAAACAAGAAGGTAGATGTCGGTTTGAGTGTGTCTGAGGTTCCGAATCGAAGGCTCAGAATTTGGGCAGAGGTGCTAAGCATCATAGCCAGATACGCTTTATTAGGCGATGGTAGGTTTAATATCATATCAATTCTTTTCTCTACGATATTCTTTTTTTAGTAGAGAATAAACCTTTAAATCATGGTAGAACCCTTTAGCAAATAACACTTCCCTCATAATTCCCTCGGATTTCATGCCAAATTTCTCCATAACTCGTTGCGATGCGATATTCCTCACCATACATCTCGCTTCAATTCTATTCAAAACCATTTTCTCAAACCCGTATTTAATTACCTCTTTTACTGCCTCAGTCATCAAGCCTTTATTCCAGTATCTTCTGGATAAGGTATAGGCTATCTCGGCACGGGAATGAGCGAGACTCCACCAAAGATAGCCACAGGTGCCTATAAATTTATTACTCTTTTTGTAGATTATTCCCCATTCGCTTACTTCTTTATTATCGTATTTTTGAATTGTAGATTTTAGAAAACTTATAGAATCATCAATTGATCTATGATAATCCCAGGTAACATATTTTGCTACTTCAGGGTCAGAAGCATACTCATACATATCTTGAGCATCGTATAAGGTCATCTTTCTTAAAATTAAGCGTTTGGTTTCTAATCTTGTAAGATTACCAAATATTTCTTCAATTATCATAATTATTCCTCTTCATTACTTAGTCTTTTGTTCCTCCCACCATTTCCTATAATCTTCAGGTTTACCCTTGAAGTAATATGTTGAGCATAAAGCAGGTAGGTTCCTGGGGTGGATAGTTTACAATAGTATAGGGCTTCTCAGGGTGTTTTTTCGGGATGTTGAGGAAGTTTAAAGGGTCTACCTTAGACCAGTTGGGTTGTTCTACTTCAGTCTGATTCTCGGTCTGCTCGTGCCTTAAAAGATAATTAATGGTATTTATAACTACAATTGCTATTATGGAGATAATCAATAAAATTAAAAGGTACCTCATCAAAGTCAAGCCATCTATCTGATTTTTCTCTCAACTAATTCTATGACGCTCTTTGCCAAAGCTTGGGCGGCTTCGCACTCTTCAGGTTTATCAAAGAACTCTGAAGGTACATTTCCAGCTAAACCATTAGGATAACGCGTAGGGATGTAATACCTGTCAAGATCTTTTGCTGATTTAATACCTTCAAAAGCCTTATCATAAGAAAGCGCTATATCTATAAGTTCTTTAACTGAATGAGTAAACAACTCTTCTTCTCCTCGGGAAAATAAAAAGGCCTTTAACGCTTTTTCTGCTGCCTGCTGATAAAGGAACAGAGAAAGGTAAAATCTACATCTCTTCTCAAGATCAAGGGCGTCATTAAACTCTGCATGTGCCTGAGTAAACCAGCTTTTTGCCTCGGATCTTTTATCTTTCCTCATATACAACTCTCCCTGTCCTTATTGCATGGCGGATGAAGCTGCTGGTTTCTATTTTCATCCTGAATTCTTCCTCTGTGAAGGGTAGAATATCCACTGCTACTTCAATGTCTATTTTATCATAGATATCTTTAAACCACTCTTTGCCACTTTTGGTTGAGGGCATTACCACTAAGAGATCGAGATCGCTCCATCTTCTGATTACACCTGAGGAATAGGAGCCAAAAAGAATAACCTTGAGGGCACCCAGATCCTTGAGTTGACGGATAGCCTCTTTTAGGGCATGGTCTAATTTTTTCTTTCTAAGCTCCCTCTGCGCTTGAAGCTTTTCAAAAGTGATAGGCACTTTCACCCCTAATATTTAATATTGCCTCTAAGATATCCACACATTCCTACAATAAAGAATTAGCTATTTCATTATATCATTATTAATAACTTTTAAAATTCAATGACCTTCCTCAAAAACAATCTTCCCGATAAAGGATTATTTCCCTAAAATAAGTCTTCCTAAAAAAGAGGACCTTGGGCATTACTTAGTTTTCAGTTCCTCCCACCATTTCCTATAATCTTCAGGTTTACCCTTGAAGTAATATCCGAAGTTCAACAGCAATATTCGTAAACCATAGATATAATCTAACTTTATTTTTTAAGTTTGTCATT
>QLTX01000117.1 GCA_018725175.1 Candidatus Psychracetigena formicireducens | reverse complement strand
TTTTTTATTTAAAACATCTTTTGCAAGTTTCAAACGGTTTTCAAGAAGTGTTGCCCAGTTGGCGTCTTTGTAATTTGTGCGGTACAAAAACTGGTCAGATGAAGCCAAATTAAACGGCGGGTCAATGTAAATTGTCTGCACTTTTTCTTTGAATTTCGGCAGGATTGTGTTTAACGCCTGATAGTTTTCGGACTTTATCAGCCAGCCGTCTAATGCCTTGTCCAAATCGTCAAACTGGCTCAAAATCTCAAGTTCTAAATCCTTGAAATACTTTGTATCAATCGGCAAATGCAAAAATTCCCCTCTAATAGAGGGGTGTCCCGAAGGGACGGGGTGTTTTAATTCCCGTTCCAGAAACTCCATCGCTCCTGATAGATTATTCTTTACATCTGAATCAAGAATATGTATTACTTTTAATGCGAGACTTTTTAAATAATCATCTCTCTGTTTATCATATTCTAACTTTCCATCATGACTCATACCATCAATTTCGATAATAACGCCTAAATTTTTACAATAAAAATCGACAATATAATTACCGATAATTTTTTGTCTATCAAAATCAAGACCCAAAAATTGTTTGCTCTTAACCTGATTCCAAAATAAAACCTCAGATAGATTTCCTGCTTTTCGTAATTCCTTAGCGTTATTTTTAAGTTCTGGATTGAAAGGTAATTCGTTCCATTTAACTACCCCGTCAGGCTTCGCCTGCCACCCCTTCAAAGAAGGGGAATTTTCAAAAACATCTTTTGCTTTAAATTTCTCATCCACTATTCCTAATTCTTCCCATTCTTTAACCTGTTCAGAGAAATTCTTGTGCTTTTTGATTTTCTCAACTAATGAGATTGCTTCGTCGCTTCGCTCCTCGCAATGACGGGCAGAGAGAATTCTATCCAGTGTTATCACATAATTGCTGTTTTTAACAAACTTTGGCTTGTTCCAGATTTTTACCAGCTCGTCTTCAAACTGCGAGATAAAATCAATGTTTTTGAAAGCAATGTCTTTCAAAATTTGCAATTGATTTACTCTATCCGCGCCCCACTCCTCAGCTCCTTCCCAAAAATACTGATAACTCCAGAGTTTAAACTGCTCCTGTAAAAATGCTTTAGCGTTTTTGTTGATGAAAAAATCAACCTCTACTTGCTTTTCAAAAACCCTAAAAGCGCGTTCTAATTGTTCTTTGTCAACATCAATGTCTTTTCTCTTGATGGCTTTCAATATCTCGTCTTGCTTTGTTTTTGCGCCCCTCTCAGAGTATTGAACGCCAAAAACTATAGTGTCGTCTTCTTTAACCTTATCTAATTCAAAAACAAGCGAGCGTTTTTCGTTGGCTTTTTTACTTTCTATTTTTGAAGCGTCAAAGTAGAATTTGAAATACCCCGTCCCTTCGGGACACCCATTTTGTAAAGGGGAATTATCACCCCGTCCGCCTTCGGCGTCCACCCCTCTATCAGAGGGGAATTCAACTGGCAAACTTCTGAAAATCCGGTCTGTTTTGACATAGTAAAGCATCTGCGTTTTCCAGAAGAGAATAACATCTTTTTCATCGGTATAAACCTTTTCGTAAATATTGTTATGGAATGGTGTTGAGTTGAAATAAATTGACCCGCTTTCGGTAAAATAGCGGCTGAAAAAAGAGTAGAGTTTGTCAAAAAGTCCATCTCTAAATTTTGGGTGGCTTTCTAAGGCTGCTTCAACATCTTTTTTGAGAACATCTTCAATTTTGCGGTAGTAATTTGATTTTATTCTCATCAAATTAACAAAACCGCCTTCGCCTTCAATCTTGGCGCCGATAAATACATCTTGTAATGCTTTATAAAATTTTTGTTCTTTGGTCATAGTGGTTATTTCATTAAGTCATCTAAACTTACACCAAGGGCTTTGGATAATTTTGAAGCCTGTCAATTGAAGGGTGGTTAATACCGCTCGACTCCATTTTTATCACTGTGTTATAGGAAATATCAGCTAATTTAGAAAACCGGTCTTGTGATAAGCCTTTTAGTTTCTTTAAATTTTTCAGATTTCCTCCTACTTGCGAAATCACTTTTGATATCGCATTGATCAAAATAATATTATGTAAATAGATGGTAGACATCATCTGTAATTATGATACATAATTGTTTTATTAATGTAAAGGGGATTTTAGGGGGTTTATGTTTATTTATGCTTGAACAGTAAGGAAGAAACAGGCGAAACTATTCTTTTTCCTTTTTCGGTTCCGTTGTCCGAAAAAAATTGCTGGGGATTTCCTGTAGAATGGTGGAGCTGACGGGATTTGAACCCGTGACCTCTTCCATGCCAAGGAAGCGCGCTCCCACTGCGCTACAGCCCCACAAATAAAGTGTATATATTATAACAAAATATGAGGCTGTTTATTCTTTTTAGGTGGTTAAGTAACGATTACCAATCAAAACTTACCGATTCTTTTAGCCAGGTAAATGTCAGGTTTACCGGGACCGTTAGCGTCAGGAAGACAGCCAACAATAGTAAATCCGAGTTTTAGATAGAACTCATAGGGATGACCTTTTAAGTTTTTAATAAAGGATAAATGCTTTAGCACCTCAGGGTACAGGTCGCACCCTGAAAGGGAAGTCATATAGTTTTCATCGTCTGACCCGGCAAATAGGGTCAACCCTCCTCTGATACTGGCTTGTTTTTCTAAATCTATAATCAATAATCGCCCAATTCCCTTACCTTGATGAGCAATATGCACCACCAGAGGGTGAATTTCCCAAACCCTACCCCGATACAGGCTTATTCCACCAATCCAGCCCATAACCAGTCCCTGCTGGTTTATGGCAATACGGTTAATTCTATTTTCATCGTTTATAGCTTCATTTACTTCTGTTAGGGCTGAGGAAATATCCGGCCAGGCTTCAGGCCAGTTAGTTTTAAAGCCTTCAAACAGAAGCTCTGCAGTCTGCTCTATATGGTCTTTATTTTCAGGCTTTAAATCAATAATATTTATAGTTTTAGGTGGCATTATCATACTTCTTTCTTCCTTTTCTCTCATTTATCTTGGTCTTAACTTGGCGCCAAGCAGCTTTCGCCCTTTGCCACTGACTGTGTTCCAGCTCTTTTTCACCGTAACGAAACTGCAAAAACCCCGTAAGTATTTCCTTAGTCTCTAATTGTGGTAGAGATATCGCCAAACTGTCTATGTATTCGCTGGCAGTTTCGTTAGGTAATTTTTCGTGATGTTTCTTTTTACCCCAATATAAAATCCACTCAAATAACTGCACAATGTTTTGTGGGTCTTTACTCAAACCCTTAGGCAATCGGGGTAAACGTAGATATTTTCTCAAGGATAAACTGCCTAAACCTTGTGCCAAAATTGACTCTCGCTCTTCGTCATAGGGTCTAATTTTTTCGCTACGCTGTTGTACGATTAGCAAATAAGCGACTATTATACCAACCAATATTAAGATGGCAAATACACCCTGAACCAACCAGGTAGGAACTGCTTCAGTAACAGCATTTCGTCTGAGGTTTTGTAGAGCCTCTTGCATACCAGTTATTCGCTCAAGCATAGTAGATGAATCCACCCCAGTCCCTATAAGGCGTAAGATTAGTCCAAAAAAGTTGATGAGCCCATATATGAGATATATGATTGGTAACATCAAGATATATATTACATTGAAAATTGTGGTTAAGATTATGTTGTACCATAGTGATATCTCAAATTGTTGCGTCACGACAGATACTCCCCACACGAGTAAAAGAAGCATAATAGCGCATGCATATGCTAAGGAGTTATGATGGGAAAATTTAAACTTAACATAATGCATAGTGGCTACCTCGTGTGACAAACCGACCCCAAGTAAGCAAAAACCGAAAAATAGGAGAGCATCAAGGATAGCAAAAGACCTGCCTATACCAATTGTTACCAGAATAAAAACTGCCAGCCAGACACTGCCAGTATTCAAGAAGAATTTAGCATGGCTGTGTTCCCAGTCAGTGCGCCCGAGACGCAATCCGAAAAGAGCGCTGAGATAAATAAACACAAAGGTTACCGGGGCGAGCGTGTCCGATGTAACATAAAAATTAGTCACAATACCTGCCGCTACCATAGGTAGGATAGCCAAACTAAGACGCCAAAGTGGTCCCTCGCGTCTGCCGAGAGCCATCATCACTAACATGCCAATAAACAAGGGGGCTAAAATGCCTAAAAAAAATGGATAATCTATGTTCGTTGTATCTATTATGAGCAGTGAGATCCTTGCTCCTATTTGGAATAGCACCCCTCCAGCCAAAGCTATACTCAGTTTTGCCAAAGCAAATTTAAGCTTTATTTTCATGTTCATCCACCCTATCTCGTTTCATCCAGGTTACTTGCTCGAGAAAGGAGACCTCTGGCATGGCTTCACCAGTATATACGACAGCATGCTGGTCACTTCCTGCCATCAAATGATTAATTTTCTCATTCATTTGAGTATCACTCACTTTCCGCACCTAAAACCAAAATCCTATCCGATTTTTTAATTTTACCAGAAATTCCAGAAATT
>QLTX01000116.1 GCA_018725175.1 Candidatus Psychracetigena formicireducens | reverse complement strand
AGGTAACTGCTCAGGTGGATAGGCTGTAGGCAGTTAGCCTGTAGGAGGAAATTATGCGCGACCATACGAAACTCAGAGCGTTTGAACTGGCTGACGAAGTGGCGGTCTTGATCTACCGGGCAACCAGAGGATTTCCCAAGGAGGAGATCTATGGGCTGACCTCCCAGATGCGAAGAGCGGCGGTTTCGGTGCCGTCAAACATCGTTGAGGGATGTGCACGCGAGAGTCAATCCGAATACCTTCGCTTTCTTGAAATAGCCTTCGGTTCCGCAAGGGAACTGCATTACCAGTTCAGCTTGGCCAGCCGCTTGGGTTATACAAATGAGTTGGATGTTCCCGAATGCAACTCGAAAATGGTGGAGACAGAGAAGGTTCTGAGCGCCTTGATTCGGTCAACCTGTAGACTATTAGCCTGTAGGAGCTACAGCCTATAGCCTACAGCCTAACTGCCTAAACAAAGCCTACAGCCTAAACAACCTGAGTAGTAACCCTGAATATTCTGTAAACTGCTTATATATTCAACATTGGGAATCTGATAACGGCTTTTTAGAATATTAACCTGATCCTGAGTTAAGGCGACCAGAGGCTCAATTACGATAGTTATTGATTTTGTCTTTTCAGCATCAATCAGTGCAGGCAATTGATAAGTGAGAGATTTACCACTTCCAGTAGGTATAACACCAATTACGCTTTCTTTCAAAACTGATTTTTGAACTAATTCTCTTTGTTTTCCTCTGAAAGAGGAGAAACCAAAATCTTAAACTATACTGGATAAACAAAATAAAATTAATTAGGTTATAATAAAACATGAACTGACAGATTCCAGGAGGTAAGAAATGGATATTACCATTGATAAAAATGAACTTTATAGCCTTATAAAAAAAGCTTTTAGAGAAGTTTTACATGAAGAGACATTAGAGTTTTTCCTGAAAAGCATACCTTATGCATCAAAGGGAGAAATGGAAGATATTGAAACCCTCTACGGTAAACCACCTACAGAGAAAGAGATAGCCTGTTCAGAAACGATAGAGTTATGAAATGGAGGATAGATTATTCAAGGGATGCAGAAAAGTTTATTGAAAGACAAAATATTCGCGTCGAAGTAAGAGAAGAGCTAAAGAAGTTTTTAATGAAAATGAAAAGCGAGAATGTAAATATTGATCTTAAGAAACTAAGCGGAGAATGGGAAGGTTATTATAGGTTAAGAAAAGGGAAATTAAGGATAATTTTTGAACCTAATAAAACTGATAAAGTTTTATTCGTTGAAAGGATAGACCTCAGAGGGGATGTATATAAATAAACTCTTACTGTATTGCGGGCTTGACAGCTTTGATAAATAAAATTTGAAAGTGCAACCCCGAAAGCCTTATCAAATGGATTGTTGTTAGAATGCGGTTCACAGATAAATGACTAAAACAAGATTACAAATTATCGTTAGATTACTTAATGTCGTGAGTTAAGGCAAAAGAGATGAGAAAATCATTTGAAATACGAGGCAGTTTGTTAGCTTATAACACAATGTTGAACTTCGTCGGGCAGGACGATAAAGCTGGTATTATCTGAAATGATAGAACTATTGGAATTGAGTGGCCTATTGATAGAATAAAGGAAGTCATTCTCTCTGAGAAAGATAAACAATGGCCTTTGATAGATATAACAGGAGTCCCTGTTGCCATCGGAGGGTGATTAGACTTGAAATTCTTTACTTTTTGTTGTATAATTAAATCAACATTATGTGATTTGAATCACATAAATTAGATTTAACAACAGGAAGTGATTATTTTGCAGAGATTAATTTTAGATGATTTGCAACGATGGAAACAATCAAAATATAGGAAACCATTGATATTAAAAGGAGTTCGTCAAGTTGGGAAAACATGGTTATTAAACGAATTTGGCAGACGATACTATGACAACATTGCCTACTTTAACTTTGATGAGCAGGAAGAATTAGCACTTTTTTTTGAAACGACCAAAGATGTGAAAAGAATTTTACAAAACTTAATGATGGTGAATGGTTCACCAATTTTGCCAGAAAAAACTTTAGTTATATTTGATGAGATACAGGAGTGTGACAAGGCACTCAATACACTAAAATATTTCTGTGAGAAGGCGCCGGAATATCATATAGCCTGCGCAGGTTCGCTTTTAGGAATTACCTTATCTAAGCCTTCATCATTTCCTGTAGGTAAAGTTGACTTCATGATTATCAATCCAATGAGTTTTACTGAATTTTTAATGGCCAATGGTGATGAAAATTTAGTGGATTATATGAAGAGCATTGATGTAATTGAACCGATACCTGAAATATTTTTTAACCAATTACAAGAGAAGCTTAAAATGTATTTTATAACTGGGGGTATGCCCGAAGCTGTTCGCTCGTGGACAGAAGAAAGAAATACAGGGCTTGTTCAAACAGCCTTAAAGAATATTTTAAATGCCTATGAGCTTGATTTTTCTAAACATGCCGAAATAAAAGATATTGCCAAGCTGGGATTGATATGGAACTCCATTCCTTCACAACTCGCCAGAGAAAACAAGAAATTCTTATATAGTGCCGTAAAAGAAGGTGCAAGGGCAAGAGAGTATGAAGATGCTGTTACTTGGCTGTGCAATGCAGGTATGGCCTATAAAATATATAGAAGTACAAAACCCGGACTTCCCATGTCTGCTTATGATGATTTGACAGCTTTTAAATTATATACTGTGGATACTGGACTGTTGCGTAGATTGGCACTTCTTGACCCTATTGCTTTTAATGAAGGTATCCGTCTTTTTACCGAATTTAAAGGTGCCTTGGCTGAAAACTTTGTCTTACAAGGTTTAGCGAATAAATATGAAGTAATACCGAGATACTGGACATCGGGAGGGCAGGCGGAAGTCGACTTTATCATCCAACGCGGTAATGATATTATTCCAATTGAAGTAAAAGCTGAGAAAAATATTAATAGCAGAAGCCTCACCTTATATGGACAAAAATATCAAGCTGAAACAAAAATACGCTTAAGGTTTTCACTTAGGAATCTGAAACAAGACGGAAACTTATTAAATATCCCGCTTTTTATGATTGATTATGTAGATAAGCTTATAGAGCTGGGAATGAAAAAATAATGATGTTAACACAAATATTTGCTTTAGAGAAAGCAGAAGAAGGCGGATATAATGTCACTGTTACGGCTCTTGATGGGTATTTTACGCAAGGTGATATTGATAAAGAGCTCTCTATAATAAACTCTTTTGTGTTGGAAGACGAAAATAGTAAAAACCCGTTTATTGACCGTAAGGATAAGATTTATGATTTTCTAAAGGTAGCATCTGAATATGTTAGTTATTCTGAAGAATTAGAAAATAGGGCTAAGGAAATTGAAAAATTTGGTATAATGGCTATAGATGTATTACACATTGCATGTGCAGAAATGTCAAAAGCTGATTTTTTTGTGACCTGTGATGACCTATTGGTGCGTAAAGGAAAACAGATTATGGGTGATGAGTAATGAGTGATGAGTGAAGGGTAATGAGTGAAGGGTAATGAGTCACGGATTACAGATTACCGATTACGCATCACGCATCACGGATCACGGATTACGCATCACGCATCACGGATCACGGATCACGGATTATGGGTGATGAGTGATGGGAGAAGAGTAATGGGTGGAAGGAAGAAGGGTTTAAATATAGGAGAAATCGATAAATATACTGAATAACAAGTAAAGAAGAGAGGAAACAAAATGGGCGTGGACAAGATAGAACGGAAATTGGAAGAGAAGAAAGCTCACATAAAGGGAGTTTTTCATATTAAAGAAATAGGAATATTTGGTTCATTTATCAGAGGAGAAGAAACCGCAAGTAGTGATATAGATGTTCTTGTTGAATTTGAGAAGGGACACAAGGACTTTTTTAATTATATGAGATTAAAATATTACCTTGAAGAGCTTCTTGAGAGAAAAGTTGACCTTGTGATAAAAAATGCGGTTAAATCAAGATTGAGGGAAAGGATTTTTAGCGAGGTTGAATATGTCTAAATCTAAACAGAAAAGGGATTACATGCTTTTTATAGAAGACATCTTAACTTGCATTGAAAAGATCGAAAGATATACAAGTAACGTCTCATTTAAAGATTTTTGCGGGAATGACATGGCTGTTGATGCTGTTATAAGAAACTTTGAAATAATCGGTGAAGCGGTAAAAAAGATTCCAGAAGAGATAAGGATGAAATATGCCGAGGTAGAATGGAAAGAAGCTGCAGGATTTAGAGACTTCTTAATCCATGATTATTTTGGGATTGACTTAGAAGCTGTGTGGGACACGATAAGGAATAACATTCCACCATTCAAGAAACCGATTATAAAAGTTTTAAAGTCTGAAAGAGCATCAGAAAGAGGGGCAAAGAATGATTGACTCAACACTTGTCACGCATCACGCATCACAGATCACGGATCACGCATCACGGATCACGGATTGGAACGGCTGGAAAGACACCATTGAGTGCCTGAGTGCCTCGGAAAGAACAGGAGAC
>QLTX01000115.1 GCA_018725175.1 Candidatus Psychracetigena formicireducens | reverse complement strand
CATCATAAAATGCAATGCGAGATATATTGTAACCTTTATGGGGTGGAAAAGATGTTGTTGTGGGTATTTAGTCCGAAGGGATATAAAGAGTATGTGGTAAATGCAAAGTATGATGATAGCGACATATTGGGATTGATAGAGAATAGGGGTAGTCCTATGTGGAAGTGGGAATGTAAATATTGTAAGGTTAGGGAGGCGTGTAAAAATGCGGTTTAAACATACGTTGGTTATTGGAGATAGCGAAAACATGGAGATGTTAAAAGATGGAAGTGTTGGATTGGTTGTAACAAGTCCGCCTTATTATCAGATGAGAGGCGAACTAAAATATAGCAATTATGACGCCTATTTGGAAAAGATGAAAAATGTGTTTGCGGAGGTTTATAGGGTGTTACGGAGGGGACGTATTTGTGCGGTTAATGTTAGTAGTTATACGGAAGATGGAGTAAGATATTGTATTCCTGCTCATTTTTTGGTGTTATTGGAAGGTCTGGGATTTACGTTTTGTGAGGAGATTATATGGGTTAGACCAGAAGGATTTGTGGGTGCAGGAGGCAGAAGGGTGGGTAATGTTATTCAACATCCGTATCCTCTGTATTATTATCCGAATTGGTTGCATGAAACAATATGGGTGGTCAGTAAAGGAGATGTAAAACGTGGGGCAAAAACACAATTAGGGAAATTAGAAGATAGCGTAATAAATATTAGAAAATATATTAATTATGCTTCTACTGTTTGGAGAATGCAAACGGCAAGTAATCATGGACATTGTGCGATGTTTCCGAATGTTTTGGCGCACAATTTAATTGTGTTTTATAGTTATGTGGGGGATGTGGTATTAGACCCGTTTGTTGGAAGTGGTACTACTATGGCAGAAGCAAAAAAGGTTAGGCGGTCGTCTGTGGGATTTGAAATAAATGGAGAGTATGAGGCGTTGATAAAGGAGAAGGTCGGGTGGTTGCAAACATCGTTTGCGGATGAAATAGAATATGAAGTGATAGGAGGTAAAAATAATGAGTGAAATAAAAATAACGACGGAAGATATAGAGAAGGTGTTGAACAAAGGGCAAAAGTTAATATCGTGGCGTAATTCGGGGGGAAACGATAAAGAGCAGTTTTGTTTGGTAGTATCTGAATTACTTTATCGGGGGGAGTTGAAATATGATATACGTTATTTTAAGAAGAATGCGTATGTGTGTAGCTTCCTAAAAAATGGAATACGGATAAGAGGGGAGCATTTAGAAGCCTATTTGGAGTTGCATTCGTATTTGGAGTTGCATTCGTATTTGGAGTGTGTAAAGTCGGGGAGGAAATAAAATGAAATTAAGTTGGAGGGCAGATATATTGGGAAAGGTGTTGTTTGCTAAATTTCAGGTCTTAGATAAACCACATACTTATACGGTAGGTATTACGAGTAGGTGTGTAGATGGAAAGCATGTGTTGTTTGCCGATTGGGACGGAGTATCGGAGAAGATTGTAAGGTGGGACATAAGTTGTATAATTAAGGAATTTGAGCTTAGTGATTGTTATATATTTAGGAGTGGGAACGGATTTCACATGGTTTGTTTGGACAAAATGCCGTTTGCGGATGTTGTTAAGGTGCAGGGACACACTTGCTGTGATTATGCTTTTAGGGTTGCATTACAAACATTCAATGAAAGAAGTTGGGTTTTGCGTGTGGTAAAAAAGGGAGAGAATAGTGCTCCGAAGTTTATAGGAATTATTAGGGGGAGCGGAAAAAGAGAGAAAAGCTTGGCTCATGCCACGTTTTTAAATAAGTATTATGGTGTGGGTGTTGATACTAATGCGGGTGTGTGGGACACGGAGAATGACATTTGTTTTATAAAATATATGACGAGTAAATGTAAAAAGGCGGAAAAAGGTAGGGGTGAGCATAATGGCTGACCGTATTGGAGATATTGAATTGGGTGAGATTTGGAATAGAGTTGTTAAATCGATAGACGCAAAGTTGGAGGATTTTGGGAGCGAAGAAGATATATGGAAGGCAATGCACGGGTATCGTGGAAAGTTTGAACCACAAATGGAAACTTTGATGAAACACGATTTCCCTACTGCGTTTTGGGATAGGGTTGTTCAGCAAGAAAAAGAAGACATAGAAGATTTAGACCTTAGATTATTACGGTTGGAGGAGCAACTTGCTAGTACTACGTATGAGATTGAAAGATACAAAAAATTGGAGCAGGATTTAACGTTGGGCAGAGAAATTAAATTGGATAGACGTATTGCGTTAGATAAAAAATTGGTTCTGGAAAAAGAAGTTGGTATTGAGAGGGATATAGAGCTTGAAAGAATTTATATGACGAAGGAGTCGATAGAAGAAAAAAGAGAAGAAAAGAAAAAGATTATAGAAGATATTAAAATATTGACCAGAGAAAAAGAGGGCGTGTTGTGGTTTATACCTGTTAGGCCGGTGGTTAAAGAGTGATAAACTGCTTTTCGTGTTTGAAAACACATCATAAAATGCCTTCTTCAAATTGCTTTGTATGGGTTTTAGAGGCTTCTGCTTATAGATACAAAAGTGTTTTCTACACCCTCTTGGGGTTTGAACCCACAAACACTAAAAAACAACATTTTGTTTTTTCTTAAAAAAGTATATATAGTTTGAAACATATATGGAACATAGAACAAAGGGCTATTGAGGGTGATTGTATGCCGGGACCGTTAAAACATTATAATAAAGACCCGCAGGGGTTAGGAAGAGGAGAGGGTGAGTACTTTCATAGAGGGAGTGGAATTTACTCCAAGTATGATAGGCATAGAGATTTCATACGGATTAGTAAGCTTAGAACGCCGCGAAAGTCGAAAAAAGACAGGGAAAAATGGAAACATGTAGAAGATACTAAAATTATTAGAGGTCCAGGAAGGACATTAGGGAAGATTTAGTGGTGTGATATATATGACATAGTTTTTGTGTGTCTCAATATAATTGATAGAAAACTATATATACTTATGATACAATAGGTTGACCGGGTGAGTACACATGGACATGAGTAAAATGATTACGATGCTTGTAACCATTTTAGTGGGTATGATACTTATATCCCATCTAATGCCTGTCGGACTTGACGAATTCTATAGGGTTAACACCACGAGATGGGCTGCGGGGGTTACAAGTTTGTGGAGCTTGATTGCCTTGTTTGTAATAATTGGACTGTTGTTAGCGGTCTTAAGATTTGCAAACATCGGAGTTGGGGGCGATAAAGGCGATTAAGACACGAGTGTGTGAGCTATGAAAGACATTAGCGCCATAGGTGGTTATATAGTGGTAATAGTGATAGGTATGGTACTAACTGCCAGTGTTGTACCTGTCGCTTTTGACCACATGTTCGCCGCAGGAAACACTACGATTGGCAATAGCACCGTTCGTGGAATAAACATACAACCTGTTGGAGTACAAACAGTAGGTAGTCTATTTATTCCTAGGGGCGATAGGGTTGCCGCCAATATTACAGGGAGTGTTAGTATAACGGGTGCAACTCCTCCTGTTGTGTTTACGTATCAGATTATAGTTAATGATGCGGTGGTTGTAACCAGAACAGCAAGTGCCACACACACATTTGACCACGACATTTCTGCATTTTTAGTTGCAGGAAGAACGGCAACAGTTAGGATTAATACCACAGCTAATACTAATGTTACGGCTGCTGTGTATGAACACACCGTGCATGGTAATGTTAGGTGGGACAGAGCGATTATGGGTATTTGGGGCATATTGCCACTACTCATGGTGGTTGTGCTGTTGCTCTTTTGGGTAGGTCGAATGAGAATTGGAGGGGGTTAATACTAATTGGGAAATAAAATAGTACGTGTTTCACCTCCACGTACTATAGCCTCGTCTCAATTAGTGGATATTCTCTCCCCCTTATTTTTTATAGGTAATATATGTAGTAATGGGGGAGCATAAAAAGAATGAAAGAAAAAGTAAGTTGGAAACGAAAAATAATTAGTATTTTATTGGTGTTAATGTTATTGCCGTCTTTTTTGATGTCGCCCGCCGGTGCTTTTCCCATTCATAAACCACTAGTTAGAGATTGGAGTTTTGAAGCCCCTATTCGTAGTGCTGATGATGGATGGGCGTTTATTATGACCCGTTACTCAGAACAGGCTCAAGCTACTACGGGTGTTACACATGGTTCATTTGCCCGTGGAATTATGGCGCATCGTCTTGGTATTGGTACCATATCACAAACTATTAATTTTCGTGATATTAGTGTAATAGTGTTCGATTATACTACATTCGAGGTGTTTGCAGTTTCAGTAGGGCGTTTGGACGTTTTAATCGGTGATTCCGTTATTTGGAGTGCTGCGCTGCCTAATACTCCTTCTACTAATACTAATATTTTTCTTAATGTTAGCGGTGTAACAGGAATTAGAAGTTTATCTTTCCGTGTATCGGAAAGTACTGGGTCTATTGCTACGTCCGCAAAGGTTGTAATCGATAACATCCGTTATCACAGAGACCCAATGATAAATATGAGATTTGAAGTACGCGACCATGTTACACGTGCAGTTTTACCAACCACA
>QLTX01000114.1 GCA_018725175.1 Candidatus Psychracetigena formicireducens | reverse complement strand
ATCCGTTTACCAAATCGATGGGAAATATCCTTACCACGCTAATGGGAAATGTCCTTACCAAACTAGTGGGAAAAGTACTTGACATTTACACTCCTTTGGGAGCTTGCTATATTATGGGAGATGAGAAGAAACCCTTCGCCTGCCTAGGGGCTGTATTTATCTCACAGAGTGTCTGAACGGGCAGTCAAGAGGAAACAGGAGGTCAACAGACACCTCCCTCTAAAGGCCGAGGGAATAGTCGGTTAGGTTTTAAGCAAGTTGAAGCTGGGCTGGTCTCCTGAGCAGATAGCCGGCAGATAGGTATGGATGATGCCGGACTAAGGGGTTAAGCAGATGGTATTTACCCAAGGGAAAGGAGTTCAGTAAAGTAATGGATGAGGAACTGCTTACTTAGAGTCTCTTATTAACCAGATACCCAGAAAATGTCTGGGCTATAAAACACTGCTTGAAGTTGCTTCATCTTATAGTGTTGCACTTCCAGGTTGAATGTGGGTATAGGTGTAGCTTCACTCTGGTATAATTTTTATAACAAATATGACACATATAAAAGAATATAAAAAATATAATTTAGTTGAAGAAATCGCTAATAGCATCACCCATGGAATTGGTGCAGCTTTGAGTATTGCAGCCTTGACTGTTTCTGTGGTATTTGCCAGTCTATACGGAAATATCTGGCAGATAGTAGGATTTTGTATTTTTGGAGTAACCTTAATACTTCTTTATACTTCCTCAACACTATACCATGGTTTTCAACACCCAAAAATTAAGCATATATTTAGGGTAATTGATTATTCAGCTATCTATCTTCTCATCGCTGGTTCATATACCCCGGTAATTCTTATTTCCATGCGCAACCCCCTCGGTTGGACTGTTTTGGGTATAGTCTGGGGCATGGCTTTGATAGGGATAATTCTTAAGGTGCTCTTTTTTAAGAAATTGCAAATATTAGCAGTTGTTTTCTACCTGCTTATGGGTTGGATGATTGTTTTTGTGGCACAACCCGCGCTAGTTTTAATACCCAGGGGGCTAATTTATTGGCTCTTAGCCGGTGGTTTGTGTTATACCATCGGTGTCGCTTTTTTTGCCTTGAAGAAAATTCCTTTCAATCACACCATCTGGCACTTATTCGTATTAGCTGGAAGCACGCTTCATTTCCTGGGGATGTTTTTTTACTTAATTTAATAGTTTAGGATTAGGTCTCTATATTTGACAAAATCCAACTCTTACAAATATGTGCTATCTTGAGTACCCTTAAGAATATTAAAAATGTTGTAACCTTATTTTTTACTCAGTATTAATCTATATATTTAAATTCATTATTTAAGCCTAAGGTCAAAAGATGGGACTGCCACGGGATTTCATCCCTCGCAGTGACAAAAAAGGAATTCATTGCGAACCCCAGCACCTTGTAGAGACTTTTGAATAGGTGCGGGGCGTGGCGATCCCATCTCTTTCCACTCCTGGAAGGGAGGGGAAAAAGGGGAGGGTGATAACTCATTTCCCCCTCACCCACCCCTCTCCCTCTGTCTGGGAGAGGGCTAAAAAATATGTATGTTTTTTAGTTTTACCCTTAACCTAATGATCCTACTTAATAAGAAATTTCTGGATAAAGCGAAAAATTACTGCTCAATTCACGTACTCTGTATTTAACTTTTTCTAACTCGCTGTTATTATTCATATTTTTTATTGCTTCATCAATAATCTGAGCAATCTCTTTCATTTCTCTTTCTTTCATTCCTCTGGTTGTCAAAGCAGGGGTTCCAAGCCTTAAACCACTTGCCTTATCAGGAGGAAGTGGGTCGTAAGGAATTACGTTTTTGTTTACAGTAATTCCAACAGACTCAAGTAAAGATTCTGCTACCATTCCTGTCATATTCTTACTTCTTAAATCAACAAGCATTAAATGGTTATCTGTTCCCCCAGATACTATTCTAAAATCTAACTGTTTTAAAGACTCGGCTAAGGTTTTGGCATTTTTTATTATTTGATTTTGATACTCTTTGAATTTTTCTTCGGAGGCGAGTTTTAAAGCAACTGCTTTTGCAGCTATAACATGCATTAATGGACCGCCTTGACTGCCTGGAAAAACAGATTTGTTAATCTTTTTTTCATACGCTTTTTTAAAGAAAATAATTCCACCTCTTGGACCTCTTAAAGTTTTGTGAGTGGTAGTGGTAACAAAATCAGAATAAGGAACAGGTGAGGGATGAAGACCGGTGGCAACCAGCCCTGCAATATGTGCCATATCGGTTAAAAGAAGACTTGAAGAGGCTTTTGCAATTTCAGAAAACTTTGGAAAATCAATAATTCTTGAATAAGAACTTGCTCCTGCAATTATAAGTTTCGGTTTTTCTTTCATTGCTAATTCATAAAGAAGATCATAGTCAATTGTTTCTGTATCCTTTTTTACTCCATAGGATATAATTCTAAAAAGTTTTTCAACTAGACTTGCAGGACTTCCATGGCTTAAATGTCCACCGTGGTCTAGACTCATACTTAAAATAGTGTCTCCAGGTTTTAAAACGGAAAAATATACTTCAAGATTTGCCTGTGTTCCAGAATGAGGCTGAACATTAGCTCCTTCTGCGTTAAAGAGCGACTTAGCTCTTTCAATTGCGAGGGTCTCTGCAATATCTACAAATTGACAGCCACCATAATACCTTTTGCCTGGGTATCCTTCCGCATACTTGTTAGTTAATACTGATCCCTGAACTTCCAAAATTTCTTCACTTACAAAGTTTTCTGATGCAATTAGTTCAAGATTATTTTGCTGTCTTTTAAGCTCACTTGACAGGGCATCAGCTATTTCTGGGTCTATCACTCTTACTTTTTTCATTAGCAAACCCCTCTAAATATAATTATGTGAATACCGGTAATATATTTTACCAGCAAAAATTCAAATATGAAAGTTTGGGGTGCGGTCAAGGCACTGGACATAAATGAGAATAAAAGGATTGCGCTTATTTTCCTTAATTTTGATTAGATAAGTCCTGAAAGGACAGCAAAAAGGTTTTTAAATTATAGGCGACCACCATAAAGGTTTTTAAATTATAAACGACCACAAAATCGTAATATTTGGCTTTATCATATATTTTTATCTTTTATTATTTTACTTATACGATATTTTAAGGTAGGTCCTGAGGGTATTCGCAGACCAGGTTGACCGAGAAATTTCTCTGCTTCCTTACTACCTGATTCAACTAAAATTTTTGCTTGAGAGAAATCCCAAAACCGTATCTTCTCAGGTTTAAGAGGCAGGTAGTGGACTTTAACACCTTTGTTTTTGGCCCATCTTAACTGGTTATCTGTCTGTTGTCGGGTCATTAATGAGATAGCAAAAGCTACCGTATCCAACATTCCTTCACCTTCACCTGCCACAATATCTCTTACATCCAGCGCTATGATTTCTTCCGCACCCCGTTTAACCGCTACCATCAATGGTAGTTTTGCCAGTGCTCCACCATCAATATATTGTTGATCATCTACTTTCCAGGGTGGATAATAAGGGGGAAGAGCTGTGCTGGACATAGCTCCGTCTATAAGGGTATCTTCAGGAGAATCACCAAAAACTCTTAGTTTACTGCTGGAAACTCCTACTGCTGTGGTGTAAACTGTTACTCTATGTTTTTTCTGTAAATCACTGAAGGTTTTTATATCTGCTGGTAAATTCTGTTTTAGGTAATTTTGAAGCTTCTTGTTAGAAAACAGGCTTTCTTTTCGAAGAGCTATATTACCTGCTACTTCAAAGATAGCTGTCAAACCCACTTCTGTGGGTTTAGCCTGAAGCCAAAGAGTTTCCAACTTATGCACTCCTTTTACTGAAAGGTCAGTTGCCAGGTATATGGCATTTAGAGCTCCTGCTGAGGTGCCTACCAACATCTGTGGTTTAATACCTGCTTCCAGGAGCACTCTAAGTGCGCCAGCCTGCATAGCTCCATAATTCCCGCCACCACTTAATACGAAAGCTAACATAAATTCCTCCTGCTACCTCTTAAGTTTATATTTTTTCAGGTTTATAGATTAATTCTAAAACAATACCTTTTCTCAATCTCGCTAATCTTCTCAATATTGGATTTTTCACTTTCATCTACCTCTGTAGTGAACCAGGATTCAAGTATCTCTTTGGCTACTGGCTCTGAAGTAAGACGAAGGCTTATAACCAGTATATTGGCATCGTTCCACTTTCGGGCTCCCCGGGCGGTTTCAGCATCAAAACAGAGAGCGGCTCTTACACCAGGTATTTTGTTAGCCGCGATGGAGACACCAGTTCCCGTCCAGCAGAAAAGAATCCCCTGTTCACAATCTTGCCTGGCTATCTTTTCTGCCACCATTCTTCCAATATCTACCCACTGCAGGTGTTCACCTACCAAAGGTCCGAAGAGTTCTACCTCATGTCCGAGTTTTTTAAGTTCTTCCACTACGAAATCTGTTAGATTTGTCTTTTGGTCGCTTCCAAGAGCTATCTTCATATTGTCTTTACCTCCGTTTTATTCTTCACTATTAAGTATAATATTTTTTATCGTATTCTCACCCCTCAATGTAACCAACACGGTTATTAAACCCCAAAACCGCGTTAGGAATCTAGGACAAATAGCCCTTTAATAGTAATCACCTCGTTGGTATAATGGTGTTGGAATAAAAAACTTGCA
>QLTX01000113.1 GCA_018725175.1 Candidatus Psychracetigena formicireducens | reverse complement strand
TTGAATTCTTTATCGTTTTGATAGGACTGATAATCGGGATTGTTGGTTTGTTTCAAGAAGATTAAATCGATGTCCCATCGCCAACAACGCTCTCTTTGGTCGCTGCGTATAACAGCGGATAAAAGGGAAATCAAATATTTCCCAAAGTCCCAATAAATCGGCTTCTTTTATCCGCAAACCGTTAGGCGACATTTTGCTTGGCTGTTGATTGGACTTAGACCCTAACGAAGATTAAATGATCCGAAATAAAGGGGGATTTTATTATGCAAGCCAAATTTTCCAAAGGTGATAAGGTCATAATCAAAGCGTTGGGGAATAAGGTAGGTATCATTGATGATGAACCTAAGGAAACAAAAGGCAAATTATTTTACCCTGTTTCTATTGATCCAAGCCAACCGAGTCCTTATTATCCAGAAGATTCGCTAGAAAAATTTATCCCACCAAAATCTGTAGAGCAACTATTAAAGACAAAAGAATTTTCTGATATTGAAGATTTCATTCAGGCATTAATTTATAAAAAACTGGAAAAACCGCTATCCGACAATCTCTATACCTTTTATGCCTCACGAACAGAGTTTCAAGTTCACCAATTTAAACCTGTCCTTAAATTTCTGAATACATTTAAACAAAGGCTTTTGTTAGCGGATGAGGTTGGATTAGGGAAGACCATTGAGGCAGGGATTATTATTACAGAAATGTCTGCACGATTAGGAGAATTGTCGAGAGTTTTGATTGTATGTCCTTCTATGTTAACCCAGAAATGGGAGAAAGAGATGCAAAAACGATTTAGCTTAGATTTTAATATTCTGAAAAGAGATGATTTTATGAAGTTTTTACAACGATATACTGAATATGGAGAGGCAGAGAAAATCAAGTGTATTATGACTCTCCAAGCTCTTAGGTCGAATAGAATGATAGAACGTTTGAGAGAGGTAGCCCCGCACTTTGATATTGTCATTGTTGATGAAGCTCATTATATGAGAAATCCTGAAACCTTAAGTAGTGAACTTGGAGAGGTTTTATCGGAATTATCAGATGCAATGCTTTTTCTCTCTGCTACACCTTTACAGTTAGGAACACCCGACCTTTTTAATCTTCTTAGTTTGCTCATCCCAGAAGAGTTTTCAGATTTTGCTTTGTTCCATAACCTAATCGAGCCTAATGAATATATCAATAATGCTCTGCGGAGATTATACGAGCCAAGTGCTGCGATTGAAGTACTAAAAAGAGTTGAGAAAAGTTCTCAAAAAGAGAGATTCATTAAAAATTCTTTTTATCAGGAAGCAGTAGAACTACTCAGCAGTAATAATAAACTATCCCGCGAACAGGCGATTCGCCTCCAGAAGCTTCTTATTGAGCTGAACTGTCTATCCTATGTTTTTACCAGAACAAAAAAGAGAGATGTTGAAATTCAATTCCCTGTTAGAGAAGCAAGGGTGATTCGTGTGCAATTTACCACAGCGGAAATGGAATTCTACAACGCTGTCACCGATTTTGTCTCAGAACGCTTTACAGCACGATATGGTTCTTCGCAAGGAATTTCATTCGCAGTCATAATGCCTCAAAGACAAGTAGCAAGTTGTATTCAAGCTATGAAGGAAAGTCTTGATAACATAATCAAAAAAGGAGTCATTAAAGCACCTTCTGAAGATAATGGAGATATAATAGATCCTTCCTCTGATGTTGATGCACCCTGGAAGTTAGAAGTTAGAGAAGTCTCTTCTATTTCGAAGCTCAAAGGTTCAGCCAATAGAATAGGTAATACCGACACAAAATTTGATATGTTTTTAGAGGCATTACATAACCTCGAAAAAGAAAACCCCGCCGCGAAGATAATGGTCTTCGCATTTTTTAAAAAGACCTTAGAATATTTAAGGAGAAAGCTAGGAGCTACAAAATACGGTGAAAGGGTGGCTTTAATTCACGGTGATATTCCTACAGAGGATAGACAAAAAATTATTAAGGAGTTTCGACAGACAGATAAGATAAAAATTCTACTTTCTTCTGAAGTTGGCGGCGAGGGATTAGACTTTGAATTCTGTAGTGTAATTTTTAACTATGATTTACCTTGGAACCCGATGAGAGTGGAGCAACGAATCGGCAGGCTTGATCGTTATGGACAACGCCATGAGAAAATCCTTATTTACAACTTCTCAATGATCGGAACGATTGACGATGAAATTTTAAGACGTTTATACAGTCGAATAAATATTTTTGAAAAATATATCGGCGATTTGGATGCCATTCTAGGTGACGAGATAAGGGAATTAACAAAAGAGATATTCAACACAAAGCTTACTTATGAGCAAAAGATTCAACAGATTGAAAAGCGGGCTGAAAATATAGAGAGAAGGCAGAAAGAGTTAGAAGAGTTTGAGAGAGAGTGTCAAAAATTTATCGGTCAAGATGAATATTTTAATCAAGAAGTTACAAAGATTTTGGAAACAAAGCGATTCATCACTTCGGATGAGGTTTTATTTCTTCTTAGATTTTTTCTTAAAAGAACCTTTGCAAGGACTACATTACTTCCTCCCAAAAGCGGGAGAGCCAATGTGTTTGTTCTAAAGTGTGACGATGACTTCCGGAGATTTATTAGGCAATATTCCTCGTCGAGTGAGAACATAAAAGAAATAGAAAGAAAATTGTCTTTTGACGGAGGTATCTTGGTAACTTTTAATGACCAAGAGGCTTGTAGAGATGAATCTTTAGAATTTATTACAATCCATCATCCAATAATGAAAGCAATAAAACGATATTACGATGAAAATAAGCAACAAATCCACAATACAGCACACTTTCGCTTGAGAGGGAATAGTAAATATCAGGGGAAATATCTCTTCTTTATATATCTATTAGAAAAGACCGCTTTAAAAAAAGACCTTATTCTGATACCAATTCTTGTAAATTTGGCAAATAGTAAAGTCCACATAGTAGACGAACTTTGCGATTGGTTTTTAGGTGAAATTGTAAAAGCGGAACCCGTTGATGATAAAAATCTCGCAACTTATGAAGACGAACACTTTGAAATATCTCTTAAGGAAGCGGAAGAATGTCTTGAGATGATTCGTGAAGAAGAAGAACATAAGCTAAGAAGAAGTAATGATACATTAGTAAATAACCAAATTGAGAGTGTTAAACAGGCAACTGCAATTAAAATAAAAAAAGCGGAGGAAATTATCAGAAAGCTTTTAGGGCAAGGTAAGACTGAAGAAGACCCCATAGTAAGACTTCATAAAGGAAGAATCCGAAACATTAGAATTTCCATGGAAGAGAAGATGAATAAATTGGAGCAGAAAAGGTCTGTTTCGGTTGGGTTTAATCTCATTGCGGGTGGGATAATGAAAATTGAAAAATAATAATGAGGACATAATTGAGTAAATCGCCAAGCAAAACAGTCGCCTAACACAGCATAAAAGGTTTGTGCCTTACGGCGCTCACCCAAATTTTTGCATCGCAAAAACTTCTTTTATGCTGGAACCGTTAGGCGAAATGCTCACTATGGGACGTAAAAAAATATACAAGGTCGGAAATAATTATTATTTAAGGAGGGGGTAAAAAAATATGAGTTGGGCAGAAAAAAGAATTGAAGAATATAAACAAGGTATAAATGCAAATATAGGGTTTATGAAAGAACTGATAAACTGTGTTGAATCAATTGTTAATAGATCATAAATTGAAAATGTCTACGTCGTCTAACGAGACCGTCGGAAAAGTCTCATATTTTCAAAAATATAGCAGGGATTGATGAGGTGCTTTTGTATGCTATCATTATTATGGAGGCTGAATAGTTACCATTTGATGTGCTATACTGGAGACAGGCTGCGCGGTCAAGCCATAAATCCAAGCTTGAGGAGGTGAAGCTTGTCTAAATCATCATTATGAAATTAGGCCAAAATGCCTGGAGAGATGTGGGCCCTTGAACTCCTGACAAAATGTCCCCGACGATTGATCAATGAATTGTGAGCGGGCTTCAGTTTGAGTGGAAGGGGGTGATAGCCTTGAGGGGATAATGGTTAAGATGCTGGAGACGAACGATGGTCAGTGGCTTGCTCCAGCAGAAAAGGTTCTGGAACAGTCTGAATACATCAATCTGCTGAACGTCTTGGGTTTAGTACAAAAGGAGGACTTGAGATGTACAAAAGAATAATTGGTGTCCTGATGGCAGTAGCGCTGCTGCTCACAATAATCGGTGCCGCTTTGTATACCCAGTCTCCAGCAGGAGAAGAACCATTTCCGAGGGTGATTGCCATGGTGCCCGACTGGAGTGGGTTTGTTGATTATGCCGACAAATGGAACTTCGGTGGTGTTCTTGTAACCACTTCAACCGAGGCCATGGAGGGAAGATTTGTCGGGGCACAAATGGGAGACCAATCTGTAACCAGTTTGGGCAAGGACGAATGGACAGAGATTATTCCTGTGGGCATGCAGGTTGAGGGCAGACTTGATGAATATGAAGAGTTGCACCGATTAGTAGTAGGGCAGCACGCACGGCGAGGTTGGGTTTCTCCATCTATCGCAGCAAGATATGGGAGAATTCGTTGGGACCTACAAACAATAATAGCACAGGAGACGCAAGAGAGGGGAGTAGGAACGATGGGGATTTCCATGTTCATGCCTCCAATGCAGATCACTCCTGGAGAGACAGAGATTGTAGAGCTT
>QLTX01000112.1 GCA_018725175.1 Candidatus Psychracetigena formicireducens | reverse complement strand
CGCCCCGCCGATGGCGGGGGCGATCTTGATGTTTTTAAAAAGCAGCCCGCACATCTCTTTCTTGGTAGCAAAATCTATTTTTTCCTAAACGTGCGGGTTTAATTAATCCTTTTCTCTCCCAGATCCCAAGTGTAGCTGGGCAAACTTTTAAAGACTTGGAGACTATACCGATAGTATAAACTGGTTCTTTATATCCATATTCCATCCTAAACCTCCTCTTTTTCTCAATATAGAGGTTTTTATATCATATATAAATACTATTGTCAAATGGATTGCAAGTAATTACTCTACAATGTCTCCAACTACTGGCTCAACCTTTACGCCTTGTCGTTCCAAATACCTTCTTCCCTTTTCCAAATTCTCCTTTGTGCCACTCAACTCTAAAGTTACTTCTCCTATTTTTTCTGTAACCTTTGCCCTGCGGATATTCGGGACTACTTCATACTTCTTTGCCATAGTATAAATCACAGGCTTCTTAATTAGCCTTTGGGGAAATACTAAATGTACCATTTTCTTTGCCATAGCTTACTCCTCCTTTATTTTCTTGAGACTACAAAACTCCTCATAATCTATTAGTTTTGTAACTGTTGGGCTTTCTCCGCAAATTTGGCATTTTGGATCTTTGGGAACCTTAACCTGCCGAAAAGAAGAATCCAAAGCATTAAATACTAAAAGCTTCCCTGCTAGAAGATTTCCTATTTCTAAGATATATTTTAGTGCCTCATTTGCTTGGATTGTGCCAATTATCCCAGCAACTGCCCCCAATATGCCTGCTTCTTGGCAACTTGGCACAAGGCCAGGTAGTGGTGGTTCTGGAAATAAACATCTATAACAAGCGCTTTGATGCGGCAATATTGTGATTGCCTGACCGTCAAATCTAAATATGCCTCCATGAGATAATGGCTTACGAGATATGACACAGGCATCATTTACCAAATAGCGCGTTGGAAAGTTATCCGAGCCGTCAACAATAATGTCGTAATTCCGAATAATATCCAATATGTTTTCTGAAGTAAGCCTGAGGTTATAAGTAATAACTTCCACATCGGGATTTATACCAGTCATTCTCTCCTTTGCGGATTCAACCTTAGTCTTTCCCACGTTTGAATTCGAATGGAGAATCTGTCTTTGAAGGTTATTAAGTTCAACCTTATCTGAATCTACAATCCCGATCTTACCAATTCCTGCAGAAGCTAAGTATAATGCGCAAGGAGACCCTAATCCACCTGCACCTATTATTAAGACTTTGGCATTAAGTAATTTCTCTTGGCCTTTTCCGCCTACATTGGGTAGTATTATCTGCCGTGAATATCTTTCAATTTGGTCTTCGCGTAATTTCATTATCTTCCTCCTGCTATTGCTGGAATTATCGAAACTTCATCGCCATCTTCCAGGAGAGTTTGGTCTTGTTGCAGGAATCGTACATCCTCTTCATTTACATAGATGTTTATAAATCTACGAACCTTACCTGTTTCATCACAAATTCTTCCTTTAATCCCTGGAAAATTTCTCTCTAAATCATCGATTAACTCTTTTATGTTTGTGCCATTTGCTTGGATCTCTGACTGGTTTTTAGTTAATTTCTGAAGTGGTGCTGGAACTCTAACTTTAATTGCCATCTTTGCAACCTCCTTATTCCTTTACGTTTTCTTTAAAAGAAGCGATATTAGGTTTAATTTTAATTGGCTTTCCTATCTTCTCTACAACAGCTTCCTGAGTCTTCAAACCATTGCCTGTTACGCATACAACAATAGATTCATCTTTAGGTATCTTGCCTTGCTCAATGAGCTTCTTTGTTGCACCTAAAGTCACACCCCCTGCTGTCTCAGCAAATATTCCCTCTGTTTCTGCTAGAAGTTTTATTGCCTCAACAATTTCATCATCAGTCACGTCTTCAGCATAACCGCCAGACTCCTTTACAGTTCCAACTGCATATACACCATCTGCTGGATTCCCAATAGCTAAAGATTTAGCGATTGTGTTCGGCTTAACTGGTCTTATGATATCGGAATCTTCTTTAACGGCAGTAACTATAGGACAACAGCCTGTGGCTTGAGCCGCATGAATTTCTGTATCAACTTTGTCAATCAATCCTATGGTCTTAAATTCTTTTAACCCTTTCCAGATTTTGGTGATTAAAGAACCGCCGGCACAGGGAACTATAAAGTGTTGACTAACGATACATTAAGTATACAACTTAATGTATCGTTAGTCAACACATAATCAACCTCTAAGGGGCCAAAGCAGTACTCGCATACATAGAGAGGCTTTTTTGGATATGTTCTTTGGCATTCTCTGCACTTTAATCCTTTAACATAACTTATATTTTCACCTCAGGCTTTCTTAATTAACAGTCTCCACTTATTATCTAATTTTTCTACTTTCATGATTTCATGCCCTTCTTCTTTCACAGCCCGAGGAACATTTTTAATAGGCTCGCCATCATCTAAAATCACCTCTAAAACTTGCCCCTGCTCCATCTCTTCAAGTTTAAGCTTTGTTCTAACAAAGCTGTTAGGACACGCTACTTTTTCCAAATTTAAAGTCTCGCGCGGCTTTATAGCATTCATCGGACGTACTCCTTATAATTATCCAACCCGACCCTGTCTAAGGTGTCCCTGAACCGCTCGCCTTGTTTGCCGAATTCTTTGTAAAACTGCAATGTTTTTTCTATAATCTTGAATACCTCTTCCTTTGTTTCCACAAAATCAAATGCCCTTATGCCTAATTTCGGGAATTTGCCCATCTTTCCACCTACAAAGATAGTGTAACCCTCCTGCCTTTTCTGCCAGGCATTGGTTGGACAAGAGTATACACAGTCACCGCAACCTATGCACTTATCTTCATGAAATATAATCTTTTCGTTGTCTTTATCCACCTCTATTGCACCCACTGGGCAAACTTGCGCACATAAACCACAGTAATCGCAGTTTTCCTTTACGAATCTCTTCTTCAGCCGACCCATTATTCCTAAGTCATTCTCCTGGGGTTTAATACAGGCATTTGGACAGCCGGTAATTCCTATCTTAAATTTATGTGGGTATCCCCCTATGCCAAAGAATTTTTTGTCAATCTCTCTTGCCAAAAAGAGACAATCTATTAAACCGTGGCTGCACTCTTTGCCTTGACAGGCAGTTACAGTCCTTACCCTCTGGCCGCAGGCGCCCATTTCAAGCTCAACCTCAGCAAGTTCTTTTCTTACTTTCTCAAAGTCCTTAAAGTTTATGTTGGGGATCTCAACACCCTGTCTTGTGGTCAAATGGATATATCCTTTGCCATATTTATTGGCGATTTCTGAAAGTATAACTAATTGTTCAGACTTAACATATCCACCCACAACTCGCAGGCGCAGAGAAAATAAATCCTTTTCCTTTTGCTTCATTAAACCACCACTTTTTAATTCTTTTATATTGTATTCAGCCATATTAACTACCTCTTACGTTTCGAAATACTGTTCCATAGAAAAATATCTCTCACCTGTGTCAGGTAAGACTACAACTACTCTTTTACCCTCTCCTAAGTCTTTGGCTACCTTTAATGCTGAATATGCTGCTGCGCCTGCTGATATACCTACGAATAACCCCTCTTCCCTAGCTAACCTTCTTGCTGTTCTGAATGCATCATTATCATCAACCTGAATTATCTCATCAATTATGCCCTGGTTTAAAACATCGGGAATAAAGCCTGCACCAATACCCTGAATCTTATGTGGGCCCAGTTCTTTTCCCGAAAGAACAGCACTTGCCGCAGGCTCAACTGCAACTATTTTTATCTTCGGATTATTCTTCTTTAAAACCTCACCTACTCCGGTTATCGTTCCTCCTGTGCCAACTCCCGCAACAAAGGCGTCAATTTTTCCATCTGTAACAATTAGAATTTCTTTTGCAGTCGTCTTCCTGTGAATCTCAGGGTTAGCCTCATTTTTAAACTGTTGAGGCATAAAACTATTTGGAATCTTCTTCAGAATCTCCTCCGCTTTTTTAATAGAACCCCTCATCCCTTCGGCCCCAGGAGTAAGCACCACTTCTGCACCGTAAGATTTAAGAATATATATTCTCTCTAAACTCATTGTCTCGGGCATAGTAAGAATACATCTATAGCCTTTGACCGCTGAAATCATCGCCAGTCCTATACCAGTATTACCGCTTGTTGGCTCGATTATGGTTGCACCTGGTTTAAGCAAGCCTTTATCTTCAGCATCTTCAATCATTGAAAGGCAGATTCTATCTTTAACGCTCCCCCCGGGGTTAAAAGACTCTAATTTTGCCAGAATTTCCGCAGAACCTCCTCCTGCAATCTTATTGAATCTTACCATAGGAGTCTGACCTATTAATTCTAATACATTTTCTGCTATTCTTTCCGAAAAAGGCAAACCTCCACCCATATAGTAAACGAACTCTAGCCTATCGTTTGGCTTAAGTTGGGTAGATTGATACTTATCTTTACCAATGATTTTATCGTTCAATTCTACTGTAACCACTTCAGGCCTCATCTTTTTAGCGTCCAAAAGACCTGATATGCTAATATTATTCTTAATCTCTTCTTTTTTTCCATTTAAGAAAATAGTTATAGCCATTTTAACTCCTCCTTAAAATTTCTAGTGCTTTACTAATAGCCCGTAAGGTATACTTTAAATCTTTTTCTGTATGCGCAGTAGATAAAAAATTTGCTTCAAATCCTGAAGGAGAAAAATAAACTCCTCCTTTTA
>QLTX01000111.1 GCA_018725175.1 Candidatus Psychracetigena formicireducens | reverse complement strand
AGAGATTGTTGATTAAGTAAAGGGGGTTAAGTTAAAAGACACAACTTTTTCATAGATGACAAAGAAAGGAGGGGAAAACATTAGATTACCACGCCCCGCACTTATTCATCAATCTCTAATAGGTGCGGGGCTGGCGAAGTCAAGCGTGGTGTTGGAGTTCCTCATAAGAGCTTTTAGGTAGAATTATTATATCTTAACTGATAAAATATTAGAAATTTATTTCTGTTGTTAAAGGAAGGCTATTTTCTTATGGTAAAAATGAGTATAAAAAATGTTTTATGTTCAGGGTGCCGGGCTTGTGAGCTGGTATGCGCCTTAAATAAACTTCAAGAAAACAATCCTACCAAAGCTGCTCTAAAAGTAGAGGGAAAATTTCCCAAACCAGGTAAATATTATGTAAATTATTGTAAACAATGCGGGAACTGCGTTGAAGTCTGTCCAACCTTAGCCCTTTATAAGGATGGAGGAGTTTTTAAACTCAGAAAGGAACTGTGCACCAGCTGTTACCTATGCGTGGATGCCTGTCCCAAGCAAGTATTATTCATTAATAAAGACACTACTCTGCCTTTGAAGTGTGATTGGTGCAGGGACTGTAGTGTTGTTTGTGCTCACGGGGCTATTACTTTTTTAGAGGAGGCATAAAATGCTGTATGGATATGGTGGTAACAACCTATGGATTGATTTAAACACACAAAGCTATAAAACCAGCCCCACAGACGAATTTATGGCTGAAAAGTATCTTGGTGGGAGAGGCTTCACTGCTTATCTGGAATATACCCATACCAAACCGGGTATTAAGCCTCTAAGCGAGGAAAACCACCTGTATATTGCCTCAGGACCGCTTTCGGGTTCCTTGGTAACTGGGGCAGGTAAGGTGGAAATAGGTGCTAAATCCCCCTTAACCGGTGGATATGGAGATTCCAATATGGGTGGGCATATAGCTTCAGAAATGAAATTTGCCGGTTACGACCTTATTACCCTCAAGGGAAACAGCGAAAAGCCTACTGTTATACTAATTGATAATGACAAAGTAACTTTTCAGGACGCCTCTCATTTATGGGGTAAAGGAGCCTTAGAATCCGAAGCCCTGTTAAAAAAACAGTTTGGTGAGGATTATCAGTTTATGGTGATAGGTCCGGCTGGAGAAAATCTAATCCGTTTTGCCTGTATCAACCATGACTTTGGCAGACAGGCAGGTCGTGCTGGCATGGGGACCCTTATGGGATATAAAAAGGTAAAAGCTATTGGTATTAAAGGGAGTAAAGGCTTTCCCCTTAAAGACCCTGTCAGGGTTTTAGAGCTGGGGAAGAAAATGTATACCGACACCCGAAATAAACCTGGTTACCAATACTGGACGGACTATGGAACTCCCGGGGTTGTTCGCTGGGTTAATGAAAACGCTGCTTTCCCCACTAAGAATTTCTCCACTTCTTTTATGGAAGGATACGAAAATTTAGTTGGAGAAGTTATGAGGGAAAAAATTGTGGTAACCGATAAGGGCTGCTTTGGTTGCCCAACGCCTTGCGGAAAGTATTCTCATGTGGTTCTAGGAGAAAAGGATGTATATGTTGAGGGACCCGAGTACGAAACCATCGCCCTATTGGGTGGAAACCTGCTGTTAAAGGATATAAAAGAGGTGGCTTACTTAAATTATGTGCTTGATAACCTGGGGCTTGATACTATCTCCGGGGGGAATGTTCTGGCTTTTGCCGTAGAAGCCCTGGAGAAAGGGGTCATCAAAGAGAGTGATATTGGGAGAAAAGTAAGCTGGGGAGATGTGGAAGGGTTAGCTCATCTTTCTGAGATGATTGCCCGCAAACAGGGGATAGGCGAGCTACTGGCTATGGGGGTTAAGGAAGCTTCCAGAGTGCTGGGGGGAGGAAGTCAGGACTATGCTATGGAAATTAAGGGGATGGAAATCAGCGGTTATGAATCTCGCTATGCACCAGCTATGATGCTTTCTTATATGACGGCAGATGTGGGAGGGCACCATAATCGGTCTTGGGCGGTTACCTATGATGTGCAAAAAGGTAGAGATAGACTGGAAGGTAAAGCAAAAAGAGTCATTGAACTTCAACATATCCGTCCTTTATTTGATGCCCTCGGTGTTTGCCGACTACAATGGGTGGAAATTGGTTTGACCCTGGAGCATTACTCTCCTTTATTTGAAGCCATCACCGGCAAGGAATATTCCTGGGACCACCTTTTAAGAATTTCTGAGAGAATATGGAATTTAACCCGGGCTTACTGGTTTAGAGAACTACCTGGTTTTGGTAGAGGTTGGGACTGGCCTCCCAAAAGGTGGTATGCTGAACCGATACCAGATGGACCTGCCAGAGGTCAGTTTATTTCTGAGGATAAACTAAATTACTTGCTTGATGATTATTATGCTTTAAGAGGATGGAACAAGGAAGGTTTGCCTTCGGTAGATAAATTGAAAGAATTAGAATTAGATTTTGTAGTTGAAGACTTGAAAAAAAGGGGATTTTATCAGGATTGAAAATTACTTTAAGAATACTTGGCCATTTGAAGGATGTTTACTTTGACGGAAAAGATTTACTGGAGGTTGAGGTAAGTAAACCTCTAACCCTGTTAGAAATATTAGACAAAATTAACCTTCCTCCCACTATGGCAATGGCTTACCTTAAAAATGGTAATCCCATCAATAAAGAAACTATACTGAAGGGTGGAGAGGAGATAATAATTCTCTCCCCCCTTTCTGGCGGTTAAAAACTATCCTATGGTTAAAAGGGGAGGAACTGTTTCCTCAATTTCCTTAAATAGTCTGGTTTTAAGGTGCAGTAGATAGTTAGCTATTTCTTCCTGGGAAATTAACTCAGAAGAACCATCTTTCCTAAGTTTCACTTCTATTACCCCTTTTGCCAGTGTTCGGGGACTAATGGTAACCCTTATAGGATAACCTATGAGGTCAGCATCTTTAAACTTAACTCCTGCGGTGATTTCTCGATCGTCCAGGACAACCTCAAAATTAAGGGATAAAAGTTTCTGGTAAAGCTGGTCGGCAGCATTTTTTTGGTCTGGTTTTTGGTAATCTATGGGTATAATAACTAATTCATAAGGAGCTACAGAAATAGGCCATTGCAAGCCGTTTTCATCGTGGTGTTCTTCAGCTACTGATTGTAGGGAACGGCTGACACCAATGCCATAGCAACCCATTAAGAAACTCTGTTCGGTGCCTTCACGATTAGTAAAAGTCGCTTTCATAGCCTTTGAGTATTTAGTTCCCAGGTTGAAAACATGTCCCACTTCCATACCTTTTATTTCTTTAAGTGGAGCCTCACACAAGGGACATAAATCATCATTTTTAGTGCTTCTATAATTCCCCTTAATTATTGAGCCTGTCAAATCTTTATGGGGGTTAAACCCAAGCAGGTGGTAATCTTCCTTGTTTGCCCCTACTACCCCGTACTTCAGAGTAAATACGCTCTCGTCAGCAAGTAGGGTAGTTAAAGCCGGTAGATTTTTAGGTCCTAAGAAACCGATTGGAGAGGAAAAATAGCGGATGACCTCTTCTCCGGTAGCCACCCTTAGTTCAGAAATATTTAGGTTATTGATTAATTTTGCTTCATTAACTTCGTAGTCTCCCCTGATTAAAACTACAATCGGCTGGTCATCAGCAATGAAAACCATGGTTTTAATTATGTTTGATGGCTTAATATCAAGGAAATTTGCAAGTTTTTCAATTGAATTAGCCTGGGGGGTGTAAACTTCTCTAATACTTTCTTCAACTTTTTCTAAAGGAATTTCAGATATTTTTCCGCTGGCTTTTTCTGAAGTTGCTTTGTAATTACATTTAGAGCACATGAACACCTGAGACTCTCCCGATAGACCAGGAACTACAAATTCGTGATTAGCCGACCCACCAATAACACCCGGGTCTGCTTCAACTTTATAGTAGGTCAGGTTTAACCTGGAAAATATTCGTTCATAGCAACGGGCTACCTGTTTATAGAATTTTTCTAAATCCTCTTTGGTTTCGTGAAAACTGTACATATCTTTCATGAGAAACTCTCTACAGCGTATTAAACCAAACCTCGGGCGGGCTTCGTCGCGAAACTTGGTTTGTATCTGGTATAAAGCAACCGGTAGTTCTCGGTAACTTTTTATCATGTTCCTGACGATATCGGTGATAGGTTCTTCATGAGTGGGTCCCAGACATAGGTCTCTATCTTTTCTGTCTTTAAGGCGAAAGAGGATATCTCCGTAAACATCCCAACGACCAGCCTCCTCCCATAACTCCCTGGTTTGAAGTATGCTGAGCTGGGTTTCCTGAGCTCCGATAAAACTATGCTCTTCCCTGATTATATTCTCAATTTTTTTAAGTGATTTTAAACCTAGAGGTAAATAGGCAAATACTCCTGCAGCGAACTGGCGAATGAACCCTGCTCTTAAAAGTAATATGTGGGAATCAACCTCAGCTTCTGCTGGGTCTTCCCTTAGAGTGCATAAAAACATCTTAGTTGCTCTCATTTATACAAAAACCTCCCGGGTTTAAGGGTAATAATATTTATTAATTTTATTCTTTGATTAAGTTTGTGTCAACTTTTATCACTTTTCTCATCCCTCTCTGGTCATTGCGAAGACCCGTAGGGTCTGTGGCAATCTAATGTTTTCCCTCCTCCCCTGTCACTCTGGACCTCGATCCAGAGTCTCGTTTTTAAGTCATTAAAAGAGGAGACCCCGTGTCAAGCACGGGGTGACAGCTTTCCCCTCCTGGAAGGTGCTTCTCTCTCCACTCCTGGAAGGGAGGGGATT
>QLTX01000110.1 GCA_018725175.1 Candidatus Psychracetigena formicireducens | reverse complement strand
CCCGAATGCGACTCGAAAATGGTAGAGACAGAGAAGGTTCTAAACGCCTTGATTCGGTCAATGCGCGGCTAACAGCCTTCAGCCTACAGCCTAAACAACCTGAGTAGTAACAGAAATAAGTAAATAGTAAACCCCACCCTTTTTCAGAGCCTCTCGGTTATAATTTAATTAAAAAAAGGGGTTATGAAAAACTTTTATTTTCTCTCCATTACCATAGGAGCTGTTTTCCTGGCAACTACTATTCTCTGGGTGGTATATAACTCTTATGTTCCCATCATGCTTAAATCTTTCGGCATATCCAGTTTCTTGGTGGGTTTATTGATGACGGTGGATAATATTCTGGCAGTTACCTGGGGACCTTTGGTAGGCATCCTAAGCGATAATACCAAAACCAGGTGGGGAAAGAGAATACCCTACTTTTTAGTAAGCATTCCTTTTATTGCTCTCCTGTTTTCTTTAATTCCTTTGGCTTTTCTTCAAGGGTTGATAATTTTTTCCCTTTTATTAATACTTTTAAATATCTTTATTGCTACTGCCAGGACGCCTATGGTAGCTTTAATTCCTGATTTGTTCGTCTCTGGATTAAGAAGCCAGTCTGCAGGGATTATAAATTTCATGGGAGGAATAGGTGCGGTAGTGGGATTTTTGTTGTTTCCTTCTTTATATGCCTTACAAAAAGAAATACCCTTCTTGGTGGCTTCTCTGATAATTATCATTACCGGAGCCTGGTTGGTTATCAGTATTAAAGAAAACAAGAGTGACCAAATAAAAGAAATCAGAGAAAACCTGTTTTCAGAGATGATAGGAATTCTTAAAAATAAAGAACTGTTAAAGGTATACCTGGTTATATTTACTTACTTTCTGGGATTTAATGCTATTGAGACTTTTTTTACCTCTTATGGAAAATTTCAACTGGGTATTGAGGAACACCAGGCAAGTTTCTTACTGGGAATGTTGGCGGTCTCCTTTTTTCTCTTTTCTCTTCCCGCAGGGGTTATCGGGGGAGTGATAGGCAAAAAGAAAACCATGTCCATCGGGTTGTTATTGATTTCAGTAGTTATGGCTGCCCTGTTTATGATTGATGCTCTGGTGATTGCCCCTAAACTAATTTTGATCGCTTCTTTGTTAATAGTTGCTGGACTTTGCTGGGCACTAATTAATGTTAACGCCATTCCTTTAGTTACTGATTTATCCCCCCCAGAAAAGGCTGGAACGGGGGCGGGGTTTTATTATTTCTTTTCTATGTCCGCGGCTATAGTTTCTCCCCCCTTAACCGGTTTAATCATTGATTTTATGGGTTACCCGGTTATATTTCTTATAGCATCAGTATTTATGTTGGGGGGATGGTTTTTACTTATGAGGTTAAGAAAATAATTTCTCAAAACCGATAGATAATTTGTCTTTAGACAATTAAATTGTGTTAAAATTATGGAACTTTATAGTTTAAGGAGGTTTTAGAAAAATGGAAAAGAAGCAAGGTTTTAAGTTTCCCCATGCCTGGATAGTTCTATTTACCATCGCCCTCATTGCTGCGGGTCTTACCTACATCCTTCCAGCGGGAGAGTATGAGAGAAAGTTTGATGAGGTTGTTAAGCGCACCTTAGTTGTGCCAAACAGTTATCAAGTGGTTGAAAGAACACCCATTAAACCTTTTGATTTTTTTGTGGCTGTTCAGAGAGGAATGATAGATGCCGCTGATATTATCTTCTTTATCTTTATCGTTTTTTCTGCATTTTATATTGTAATGAAAACGGGAGCTCTGGTTGGTTTCCTGGGTATGCTGGTAAGAAAGCTGGAAGGCAAAGAAGTAATGATGATTCCTGTATTTATGACTATCTTTGCCATCGGTGGAGCAACCTTTGGCATGTTTGAAGAAACCTACGGGCTGATACCCATGTTTATTGGCTTAGCCATGGCGGTGGGTTACGATGCTATTGTGGGAATGGCTATGATTTCCCTGGGCGTAGGAATTGGTTTTGCTGCTGCACCTATGAATCCCTTTACCGTGGGGGTAGCTCACAAGATTGCTGAATTAGAGATGTTTTCGGGTTTGGAATACAGAACCATCTGGCTGGTAATCTTTCTATTAGTTTCTATCTGGTGGACTGTCCGTTATGCTCAAAAAGTGAAAAAAGACCCTTCCTCCAGTTATGTAGCAGACGTTGATTTTGGTATTTTAAAGGTGGACAAAAAAGATTTATTCAACACACCCTTTACGCTTAAGAGTAAATTAATAATGCTATTAGTAGGCGTTACCATCGTTCTTATTGTTTATGGCGTTTTAGCCTATGGATGGTATATTAATGAACTGGCTGGACTATTTCTTATTATGGGTATTTTAGCCGGAATTATAGGAGGTTTTGGAGCAAACAAGTTAGCGGAAACTTTTGTAGAAGGATGCCAGCAGGTGGCTTTTGGAGCCTTAGTGGTAGGTATAGCTCGTACCATATTAATAGTAATGAGAGATGGAAAAATAATTGATACCGTAATTAATGCTTTAGCCACACCCTTAGAAGGGTTGCCTGTCTATGTTTCTGCTGTGGGTATGGTTATAGTGCAAACACTTATAGATTTCTTCATCCCCTCTGGCTCTGGTCAGGCTATGGCGGTAATGCCCATCATGGTTCCATTATCAGACTTAATTGGTGTCAGCAGGCAGGTAGCGGTTATGGCTTACCAGTTTGGCGATGGATTTACCAACCTTCTCTGGCCTACAGCAGGTATTGTGGTTATGTGCGGCATCGCTAAGATACCCCTTGATAAATGGTGGAAATTCTATGTTCCTCTGTTTCTACTGCTCATGCTTTTACAGTTCGTAGCGGTAATAGTAGGCGTAGCTATTGGTTGGCAATAAGTTTTTTATTAATTAAATAAGTAAAAATATACGGGGCAGGTTATTTAACCTGCCCCTGTAGTTAATAAAGAGGATAATTCAAATGGATATTTTAATTAAAAATGGTAGGGTAGTAGACCCTAGGAGCGGCATAGATAAAACTATGAACCTATACCTTAACCAGGATAAAATAGCCTATATCGGGGAGGAGAAATTACCAGCAGGTGTTGTTCTTGACGCTTCAGGATATTCGGTAGTCCCTGGTTTTATAGATATTCATGCTCATGGAGAAAAGGTAGAAGATAGTTCCACCGCCGAATGCCTCCTTCGTCAGGGAGTAACCACCATCCTTTCTGGTAACTGCGGTAATGGTTATACCGGGTATAAAACTGAAGTTATAGAAAGAGAGAAACAGGGGTTATTCCAAAATTGGCTTGGGTTGGTGGGACATAGTTTCCTGAGAAATCTGGTAGGAGTTTCTGATAGGTATATAGAGGCAAGCTCCCGAGAAGTAGAAGAAATGAAAGAAATCCTTAAAATAAACCTAAAAGAAGGGGCTAAAGGTGTTTCTTTTGGGTTGGAATACAATCCAGGAGCGTCTACGGGGGAAGTTTTAAATATAATCAGTATTTTAGCTGATTTTCCGGGAAGCCTAGCCACTTTTCATGTAAGGTATGATGCCCAGAAAGTGGAAGAAGCCATAAAAGAGGTTATAACCATCTCCCGTTTAAGTAAAGTTCCTGTTCAATTATCGCACCTCGGAAGCATGGCTGGGTTTGGCAGGATGAGTAATTCACTTAATTTAATTGAAAATGCCGTAGCTGAAGGCTTGGATATCATGATTGATTGTTACCCCTACAATGCTTTTGCCACCAGTATTGGCACGGCAGTGTTTGATGAAGGTTTTGAGGAGCGCTGGGGCAGGGGGTTAGAAGCCCTCGAAATTGCTTCTGGTAGCTATAAAGGAATAAGCCTTACCAGTGAATTATTTAAGATGATTCGGAAAACAGAACCTGATACCATAGTAATCGCTCATGTCCTGCAAGAAGAAGAAGTATTTATGTGCCTTAAGCATCCACTGGTTATGCTGGGAAGCGATGGTGGCTTCAGCTTGGGAGAAGGACACCCCAGGGGTGCGGGTGCTTTTCCCAGATTTTTAAGGCTGGTAAGGGAGAAAAAACTTATGCCTGAGAAGGAGTCGCTGTTAAAAATATCCTGGATGCCAGCTAAAAGATTGGGTATTCATACAGAGAGGGGAAGAATTGCCGAGGGGCACCAGGCCGACCTGGTTATTTTAGATTTAGACAGGGTTAGAGAAAAAGCTACTTTTCAAAGTCCAACCTTGCCACCCGAAGGTATCAGGTGGGTGCTGGTTAACGGGAAAATTGCAGTGGACAACGGAACCTTAACCGGTGCGACAGCAGGTAAAGTTTTACTGAATAAGTAAGTGCTTATTCGGGTATATTATCAATACTATGCCAACCTATGAATATAATTGCACGGTTTGTGGAAACAAGTTTTCCCTGATAGCAACCATTAAAGAAAAAGAAGAAGGGCTAAAACCTGTTTGCCATAAGTGTGGGTCTATAGAAGTCAAGCAGTCTTATAGCGGCATTTTCTTTGCGGTAAAAGGCGTGCCTTCATCAGCAAGTTGCACCTCTTCTACCTGCGGAACCTGCAAAACCTGTAAGTAGAAAAAATAATTGAGAACGTTTCTCATTTTTAGACCTGTAATCATCAGTGTTTTAAGCACTAAATAAATATAATACAAATAGGAAATAATTAAGGGTGTCCTTTCGGACACCCTTATACTGAACTATGATTTACTAAACGGTAATAAGTTATGTTGGTGGTTTGTAGGGCTGTCCTTTTAGAAAATCACTGAGAAGTTTAGCTGCTAATCCCGATAACAGTAGAATAGCAATCATATTAGGTATCATCATTAGCCCGTTTAAGGAATAATAATACTTTAATAGATTCATAGAAAAGTCTTGACTTTTGATGAAATAATGCCTATAATATAAA
>QLTX01000011.1 GCA_018725175.1 Candidatus Psychracetigena formicireducens | reverse complement strand
TTTTCAAGCTTTAACTGTCTACTTTTCAAGCTTAAACTGTCTACTTTTCAAGCTTAAACTGTCTACTTTTCAATTTTATTTAACATCTTAACAAAAAGAACTTGACAAAAGTAAAATTATATGTTATAAAATACTGTGGCGGGTAAGACCTGCAAAAGTGTGTCACCGGAATGGTGGCATAAACTAGCTGTAAGTTAGTCGCCTGCAGGAACCGCCAATTTTTATTTTTTAAAAAATAATTTTTTATCATTCTTTATTTTCCCTGAAATAATTTTGTAAAATTTGTTATCATTACTGTTATATTTTTTAAAAATACTATTTGAAATAATATCTACTCCCTGAATTACATAAGATTCATGTGAATCTACTTGATGAATTTCCAAATCAATATCTACCCTCTTACCTTCAAACCAAACTTTATATCTCAGATATTCCTGAAACTTAAATCCTGATGTGATAGAAGTAATTCTCCTATCTACTACAATTATTACTTGTGAATTTTTAGGCATTTGAATTATTCTTTCTACTAAAGACAATCCAACCATATAATTATATAAAATATTAGTATCTGTTCGTAATTTTTGCTCAACATTCTCTTTGTCAACTGTTATTGCATCAATTTCTAGCGATAATTTAGAAATTCTTTTTAGTAAATCTAATTTTATTTTGGAATTAGTTGTATTTCCTTTTAACTCCATATTTTTGGGTATTTTATATTTAATCTTTACCTTTTTTACACATCTTTTTAAAAGATCTGAGTCATTCAATACAACAGCAATTGTAAAATAAAGAGTACTCCCTTGTTGAAAATTAAATCCTAAATCACCTGATTCATCTAAATAAATATACAACTTTAAACTCCTTCATTCTCACAAAGTTAGCGGGGTTATGTAAACACTCCGCTCTCCTTCCAATCTCTTTCCTTAAAGTTCTCTAACTGGTTAACTTTCAAACCTTTTAATTTTTTAACCTTCAAACTCATCCACCTCTTCCATTTGATATATTTATTATTATTCGTATTAATCCATCCCTCCGTTAGTAATTATTTCTTACTCCTAAAAGGATGGCTTAAGTCTACACTAATAATCTTTGCAGGCGCTTCAAGAGTCTTTGTGTCTAGTATTTTCATGATTGATACTATTTTTATCTAATTTAACTTTGTTTTCACGATATTTTTCCCATAAGATTAAGGGATCAACCGAACTAATTTTTGGAAATCTTCCGCGGAAAGCCATGATTTTTTCAATTGAGCTTTCAGATATTTCAATATCTCTTGAAATGGTTTTATTTTGATTCATTAAATAATAACCCAGGTCTGATAACCTATCCAAATATTTATTTATAAAATCTCCGATTAACCAAAATAAACGCGGGTCTTTTTTCTTTTCTTTTGATAAAGTAGATAATATTCTTTTTAGAGCCTCTATTAAAAATAAATAATCATTTTCAATGAAGTTTAATTCTAGTCTAAGGTTCATAGAACTATGTAATGTTTCTATTGAAGTTGAAATTATGTAGTTTTTTTTCGGTTTGTCTGAAATAGATATCTTAATAGGATATTTATTTTTCATTATTCTTTACCCCAATTAGATAGAAATTTTCCAATAAATACCTGAGGAGATTTTTCTTCCTCTAAAAATGATGATAATATGACTGACACTGCAAAAATTATATGAAATCTTTCAGCTCTGTTTCCCATAGCTTTTATATATGCTGGATGACCTTTATTAATCAAAATAGTATTTTCAACCATCCATCCTAAATCTAAGCGTTGAGGATTATCTTCAAAACCGATCATCACTCCAGGTTTACGTTTTTTACCTTCATGTTCACGACCAGGGATTTCTGGGTCAAGGTTTGGGTCAATTCTTTCTCCTTGAAATGGACCCTCTGTAACTGGGAGCCCTTCTCCTATTCCTCTTCCACCTTTAGTCCCAGTTATTATATCTACTCCCTCGCTCATAGAACCAATGGGGGGTGAATTTGGGTCTGGTATTATTCCTTTTACTACTTCGCCTTTTGTTTTCCTATCTAATAGAGGGTTAAGTTCGGGGAAGTCATATATAATATTCGACAAAACACGATCAATTTCTCTTTCAATGAGTTTTAAATCGTATTCTTCCTTGGTTTCCAGTCGCGTTATTTCTCCGAATTCTTGAAGAATTGGGGTTAAAGTTTTTTGTATGGTGGTGCGATATTTATAATACTTTTGCAAACTGGATAAATCTTTAAGAAAATCAATTTTGTTAGTAGTTAAAATCTCTGATAGTTTAGGCACCTCAATTAATCCAGTTATGTGAGAAGGATTTCGAGGTGTAATTCCAATCCAGTCCCAGCCTCGTTTTATTACTTTTCCGAATGTTGAAACTGCAATACCTCTTAGATCTTCAGGTAAAGCATCTTTACTTTTATTTAAAAAGCCAACTCCAATATAATCATCTTTTTTTAATGAAATGAAAAAAAATTTATGATTAGAGATATTAATTTGCTCTGCGGGAAGAGTTACAATTCTATCATTGATATAAAAAGTAACCCCTTGTTTGTAGACATACTTTTTAAATATTTTTTCCATAAACTTACTGTCAAGTAATGGAAAAAAATGATTGATAACATATTTTGTAAGGTCTGAGTTGTTCAGAAAAGCGTATGTTGTTGCTGGAAGGTTAATTTGTACAGCTGTACCAGAAACTGTCTTTATAAGCCCTGGAGCTTTAATGTAATCCCAGGGTGCACTTTGATCACCAGTTAACCTCCAACTTGTTGCTTTATTAAAACCTGATCTTGTTTTAGATTCTGTAATTATTTCTTTAGATATTAAAAGAGCTAATTTAGCACCCAACCCTGCAAAACCTATTCCCTTTCCTCTCTGCTTTAATGAAGCTGCAATATTATGATATTCAATTAGACTATTTTCTTCCATACCTTCGCCATTATCAATAATAGTAAAATGATGATTTAACAAGTTAGAATATAGCCTTATTTCTGAAGCTTTGGAATCTAAAGCATTAGCAATAATTTCTATTACAATTGTTTCTTCTAAAGGAAAAGGATAGCTGTCTCTAATGTTTTCCAGTAGTTTTTTTAAATAAAACTTTGTTTCCCCCACTTATTACCCCCGAATTAAAAAATTTCTATATGTTTCAAGAAACATCAGTAGCTATAATAAAAATAATACGGTTTACTTTTTTATTATAGCTAATAGAATCTAACCTTATCTCTCTAATTAAATCAATACAATCAGATATCATTACCAACTTCCTACTCCTAGGGGTATCCTCCCTATTTCTGTGTCTTTATACAAAGATTGTGAAGACATTTCTCCCTCCAAAATAACCTTTATAATCCACTGCTGGTATAAAAATTAACGCTTTCCATTGTAGGGTTCTTTTTCCTGAGGTACTTCACTTTGACCGAAGTTGACCGAAGTTAGTTTGAATTTCAGTCCAGAAGTGATAATCAAGTATCCAATATTTTTCGTCAGTATAACCTGATTCATGACCTCCGAGCTATTTAATGCGAGCATCTAAGAGCTTAACCATCCTCTCCCTAAAATCCTTGGCATTTTTGTACGATTGTTATGCATCATTCTTTGTAGCAAAGAAACTAAAACTGTATTGATTGTCATGTCTTACTTCACGGTAAAAATCTAAAAGCTCAATCCATGATTTCTCCAGTAATTTCCTTTTTACATATTTTTCTTCCAGATATCTTGCTAAACAATAGTGATTTTTTTCTCTAAAGCCATCTAAATATAAAATTGCTCTTGCTGAATGAAACATAACCAAATAGGAGGACATAATAGATGACCCCAAAGCTCCTGTTTCTAAATTTAATTTTGCTTCCTCTATCCAACGAAGAGATGCATTCATGCTTCCTTGTGACTTTTCTTTTAAAGGAGGAATAGCTCTCAGATAACCATTTTTCACACATTCATCGTAATTAGACACTTTCTAAACCCTCCCCCCAGATATTTACTGATCCAAAATATAAGGAATAATAGAATATAGGGTCTTCGTTTTTTATAAGGCTCAATTTATCCTGGGTTAAAAAAAGAGGTTTTATGTTGGGGTAGTTGTTTTTTAGTTCAGCAGTTAGTTTTGCTAACATTTCTTCATTATCTTTGCCGACTAATATCCAGGTGTCAATGTCGGAATCTTCGGTATTTGTACCTTTAACAGAACTGCCATAAATCCCAACCCCTTTAACAAAATTGTATTTTGTAAATATTGAAATATCAATACTCACAAGATTGATAAGTATATTTAGAGCTTTTACCAAATGATTATTATTAACGATATAACCATTGACGCTTTTTTTCAGAATTCCTTCAGAAGTTAATGTATTGAAAAAACCTGAAACCAGACCTTTACTTAATTTTAAATCTTTAGCAATTCTGGTAACGGTTAAGGGTTTTTCTTGGGGTAAAATGTACTTTAGGATATTAATTCTTTTTTGTGATGTAAATAATTTAGATAATATCACTTTTTATAACTCCTCTGTTTAGGATATATGAACATATTGTTCATGATTCATAAACATTATACTAAATAATGAGGCATAATTCATTATTTTTAACCTTCATATCCCTCATTTCTTATCTTTAAAACCTCTTAAACTGAGCCTTTCAACTAATTTTATCACTGATATATCACTGATATTATTTAAGGATTGGTATTCCGAAATACTGATTGAACCATGTAATTTATTTAACTCCTTCAATCACCTTCTCATCTCCCTATCATTTAACACTGCTTCATCAATAATTGGCTTATCCTCTACCATTTTCACACTGTAAAATCGTTCAAAATTTCCCAATATCCGCCCTTATCAGGACCGACTTTTCACTAATTCTTTTTTAAATTCTGAACACAACCTTTCTGCCGTAACTATACTTATTATCACATATCCTTCTTTAATAATTTAACATTCAACATTTAATATTCAATATTCAACATTTAACATTCAACATTCAACATTTAACATTTAACATTCAACATTTAACATTTAACATTCAACATTTAACATTCAACATTTAACATTTAACATTCAACATTTAACATTTAAGATTCAATATTCAATATTTAATCCTCTTCTTTGAATTTTGAACTTTGAATTTTGAATTCTTTCATTATTTCCTCTAAATCATTCCTTCTACTTTTATTTCCAGTCTTAAATTTCTCTCCTTTCATTCTACTTCCTTTTAAATATGTGATAAACCCGCTTAACTGTCCAGAAATATCTTTACAAATTTCTAAACATTTGTGAATATCCTCTTTTGATATATAATTGAGTTCATATGCTACATATAATTGCGACCTAACCTCACCACAAGAACCTTTAGCAATATAGAGGAAATGTATAAACTCAGCGTTTGAACCTCTTTCAAAACCTTCTGCAATATTGGATAAAACTGAGATAGATGCCCTTCTAATCTGGTCAGTAAGAGAAAAATCTCTGTTAAAATTTTCGTTTTTTGTAAGAGAGTAGATTGTTTTTACAAGTACCATTGTACTTTGCCATACTTCTAATTCTTCAAACACTTTGGGCATATTTTCTCCTATATAAATTCAATATTCAACATTCAATATTCAACATTCAATATTCAACATTCAATATTCAAGATTAAAGATTTAAGATTCAATATTCAAGATTAAAGATTTAAGATTCAATATTCAAAATACGAGATTCAAGCCTCATCTCCTATCTTTAAAACCTCTTAAGCTGAGCCTTTCAACCAAACCATTGCTGATAAGGAGAATACTGGGGAAAACGAACATAGCCATCAATAGACTTAGCAGGATTCCCCGGGCAATTACTAAACCAAACTCAGAAATCACCCCCAACCTGGCAACACTTAAAGAACCAAAACCAAGTATGGTGGTGATGGAGGCTCCCATGATTGCTCTTGACACTTTGGATAAGGCTACTTCCATGGCTATTTTATTGTCTTCATTTTTAGTTCTTTCCTCCCTGTATCGGGAGGAGATGAAAATACCGTAGTCAACGGTAACTCCCAACTGAATAGAAACCGTACCCATAAAAACCAGGATGGTCATTGTTCCAGGCCACCAGTAGCAAAGCCCCAGATTCCACAGGATGGCTAAGCCAACAACCAACCCTACTGCTACTGGCATCCAGAGTGATAAAAGGACACTTACCAGAGCGATTCCGATCGTCGTGATAGCTATAAGGTCTATATTTTGCCTATCTTCTTCGGTTACCTCAATTACATCTCGGTAAAGTCCTGCCAGACCAGAAAGGTAGGTTTTTACTCCTTCTGGTTTCTCCGTTTCCAACCTATTTATAACCTCACGAATATTGTTTATCACACTACGATAAGTTTGTATTTTTCCCTCTTGTTTATCTACGGGTATGTCTATGTATACTACAGTTGATTTAAGGTTTTCACTGAGAAAACGATCCGTAATTTCCTGAGGCAAGGCATCAGGGTAAAATATTGCTTCTTTAGCTGGCAAAAAATCAGTAATAGCAACCACCCCATCTACCCCTTTTACTTTCCTGATTTCCTCAGAAAATTTGCCAATAAAGCTTAAGGTTTCAATATTGAGTAATTTATCGGAGGTTATTAATATAAAAGCATCGGGGGGAACAGCTTGAGGCATCAGCTCGGTAAATAATTCTCTACCTTGAATTGACTCAAACTCTTTGGGCAGGTATTCATACAGGGGAGCAATCTCTATAGAGACACGGAAAAAACCATAAATAGGAATTATAGAGATTAAAAGAGTAAAGATTAGTATTGCCTTATGATACTTTACTATTAGCTTTGCCAAACTATGAACTCCCCTTCATTTTTAAAACAGTTGACAAATGTAAAGAATTTTGGGTAATATATATATAGCAAGTAAGCCCTCGTTCGTGGGGTACCGCAGGGTGCCTCTTATATAGCGGACGAGGCTTTGCTTTTTTAAGGGAACAATAGATTTTCTTCAATAATTTTAGATTTAATGATTTGATAGTATTCATCATCCTTACATTCATACTTTCTGAATATTGACCAGCTCACAAAATCAACTGCCTGCAAACCCTTATCTTCACAATGATTTTTTATTATTATTTCTATTTTTCTACCGTAATTCTTAGTTACTTGTGATTCCAGGTATGTTTTAAAATTAGTGTTTAAGTATTTACTGGTTTCTCTACGGGATGCAATAATACTAATACTGTTATCATCAATAATCTTTCTTGACAATATTCTATCAAGTAGAATATTTGCTACATAATTATATAAAAATGGTTTTGCATCTTGGAGATCCGTATAAACTTTTCTTTTGTTAAGTATAATAGTCATTATAAAGCAGTTTTTAGAAACTAAATATTTTAGCAGCTTTCTTCTAGTTGAAGGTTCGTCTCGGTTAGCATGCAGACAACCTATCTTTCTGTATTTAGATTTTAGACTTATTACTGTTTTATCTACACATTTATCTATACCATTCCTGCTCAAAGTGAACAAAAAGGTTATTACAAAGAACGAAGTTGTACCTTTTTTATCAAAATTAAATCCCAAATTACCTGACTCGTCTATAAAAATGTATGACATATTATTGTCTTAATTTCCATAAATCTCTCTTAAATACTCGGTTACCAACTCTTCATTTTTTTTGATGTCTGCTTCAACATTGGTTATTTCTTCCCATTCTTTAATAACATCAATGGTCTCTTTTTCTTCTTCAGGAAACACATAAAGGGTGACATTCAGGTTGTAATCTTCTTTCTTAATCGCATCAATACTTATTATACGAGAAAAACCTTCTATTTCTTTGAATTCCCTATAAGCCTTAACAATTTTTTCTATATGAGCGTCCCCTAATTGATTAAGCTTCTTTACTTCAGAGTGTTGCTTATAATCTTTACTGCAATTGAGGAATAAGATTTTATCTTTTCTATTCTCTACTTTGTTTTTTTGAAAGATTAATATGGCTCCTGGGGCGCCAGTGTTGTAAAAAAGCTTCTCGGGAAGAAGAATTACTGCTTCCAGTAGGTCATCATTAATTACGCCAGACCTTATACTCTTTTCCTTTCCACCCCTAAAGAGACAGCCATTATCTATTACCACGCCCACTCTTCCTGTTTCCTTTTTGGCTGAGGCTAACATGTGTTGAATCCAAACCCAGTCAGCTGATTGGTTGGGGGGAAAACCATAATTGAACCTTAATTTACTAAACTCTCCCTTTTTAAGGGTTTCTTCACCGTATCCATCTTGATTCCAGGGGGGATTAGCTATTACTACCTCAAAACTTTTGATATTTTGCTCATCTTTGAACTTTGGATATAAAAGGGTGTCTCCCTGTATGAATCTGGCATTTCTGATGTCGTGAATATATAGGTTCATTTCAGCCAGAGCAAGAGTCTTATGGTTGGCTTCCTGGCCCCATAAAAAGAGTTTTTCAGTTTCTGATTTTCCATAATTACTTTCCACATGCTGGTGAGATATAATTAGCATGCCACCAGAACCCATAGCCGGGTCATAAACACTTTCTTCTGGCTTAGGGTCTAATAAATCAATTATCAGACGGATAACTTCTCGTGGGGTATAGACTTCTCCTTCCTTAGCTTTTTGGGGAGCGAAATATTTAAGGACCCATTCATAAGCATCGCCGAGTATGTCTGGTGAGACATGTTGTAGTGATTTGGAACTAAAAAGTTCAACGAGCTGTCTTAGTATTTCTGAATTTTCTCTATTAGAAGTGAATTGGATAAAATCAACATTTTCAAAAACATCCTTTAATTCAGTATTTCTTTCAGCTAAATGTTTCATAGCTTTAGAAAAATTCTCTACCAATCTTGCTGGATCTTTTCTGATATTCTCCCAGAGATAATCTTCCTGGATATCAAAATCATGGTATATTTTGTTTTTGGCTTCTTCTTTTGCCTCTTCATTGCTTAAGCCACTATCCATTGCTTCTTGTAAAGCATTGTTGTATTCATCATCCCACTTATCACAGATGCGTTTATAAAAGAGAAGAAAAAGTATGAAGGTATAATCAACTCTGGTTCTGATTAAATCAGCTGCTTTTTTTAGAAGGCTTTCTAAATCGCTTCTTGAAAGTTGGTTTGAGGGTGCGAAAAGCATTTGGGAAATAACTTTTTCCGGGCTGTTAAGTTTATAAACTCTTTTTCGGTTATCTTCGGGGTCAAACTCCACCTGTAACCATCCTCCCTTTCTTAATTCTGATAGTATAACATTAATCTGATTTTCACTATCCTGATTCCTTTCCCCTAATAGTTTTACTGCCTGGTCAAATCTAAAAGGGGAATCCTGAAAAGATTCTAATAATATTTTATATCTTTTTTCCAGCCACTTCTTTAACATTGCCACCTCAATTATATACCTAAATTATCTACAACATATAATATCATATAAGTAATTTCTTTCATACTTATTTTTCTTACTTTGATTATTGTCTTGACTTCTTAGAAAAGTCTGGCGATGACAAAGAGAGGTGGGGAAAACATGAGATCGCCTGGACGAGGGAGGTGGAGATGTTGGATAGAATAAAAGAGGAACATTCTAAATTTTTTATTTTGAAAGTTTAATGCCTAAAACGTTGATGATTACAGAATATAAAATAAGAAACGTTCTCAATTATTCAATTATTTCACTCAATTATCTGGCTTACAAATAATATTTGCAAAATGGTAATTAAGTATGGTATAGTTTAATTAAGCCGGTATTCAGTCGCGAAACCGGACGTATTAATAATAAATGCTTTATTCGACTTATATCCCGCCAGGGAATAAGAACGGAGGATGATGCAAATGAAGGATATTTTCACTTTCTATCTAACACTGCCGTTTGAGGCTGCCCAACAGCGTTTACTTGTTGAAGTAGAAGATAATGAATACCTGCCTGCTAACAGCTTGTGCACAAATCTGTCCCCCTTGAGCGTTATAATCGGATTCAGCAAACCAAAAAACTATAACAGGAGGTATTTAAATGTCAAAACCTATAGAATCTGAACGCAGCTTTCTTGGTATAAATCATTTGTCCCTGAGAGGAATTCTGATAGGCATGCTGGGGTCTGGGATAATTACTGCAAGCTCTATGTATGTGGCTCTGAGGATAAGCGCGCTTCCCTGGCCGACAATTTTTGGGGCAGTGCTTTCCATGGCCTTACTGAAGGCTCTTGGAAAAACCACTCTCAATGAAATAAACATTGCACAGACGGGAATGTCTGCCGGAGCCATGATCGCCGGTGGCCTTGCTTTTACCCTCCCGGGCTTGTGGATAACAGGACAGTGGGAAGGTGTTTCTATGATGGCTGACCATATCTGGGAGGTAATGGCTATTGCCATGGCCGGTATGATTTTAGGTACTGTGCTTACCTGGTTTTTACGCCTAAGATTTATTGAGGGAGAGCAACTTCCTTACCCCATAGGAGCTGCCGCTGCCGAAACCTTAGTCGCGGGTGACAGTGGCGGCAAAAAATCAGCAATACTGTTTATAACTATGGGTTTATCAACAGTATTTACCTTCCTGAGGGATAGCGTAGGCATCATACCTCCAGCGCTGGTCTCAAATTGGCTCTACACCAGAAACTATTTCGTGGGGATATGGTTTTCTCCAATGGCCGCTGGAATCGGTTTTATGATAGGAACTCTTTATATGGGAGTCTGGTTCCTGGGGTCTTTGCTTTCATACCTGGTAATAATTCCTATCGGACACACTATGGGGCTCTTCCCCTCGGTGGAAGCCGCTATTGTCTTCAAAAATACGGCAGGCATAGGGTTGATGGTAGGTACGGGAGCGGGTATACTGATATCTTTTATTGGGAGTACACTAAAAAAATATTTAGCGCGAAGAGTAGCGCTTACTTCAACACAAAACAGTTCTCAGATAGGTAAAACAGCCTCAAAACATTTGCTCATAACCCTACCGGTTGCAGCTGCCTTTGTCATTACAGTGTTGAGCGGTTTGGGAATCGTACCATCGCTGCTCCTTATGGCAGGTGTATTTGCAGCCTCGGCGATGGCAGCTACAATAACAGGACAGACGGGTATAAACCCAATGGAGATCTTCGGTATTATCGTGCTTCTTGCCATCCGCGCCATTGTTAATGTGGATATTACAGGAGCGTTTTTGATAGCTGCTTGTGTCGCAGTTGCCTGCGGCTATGCAGGTGACCTTCTAAACGACTACAAGACCGGACATATACTGGGCACCAACCCTGTGGCCCAGCTTGTCTCTCAGGTAGCTGGAGGGATCGTAGGTACAGTAATTGCCTCTGCGGCTCTGTTTGCCGTCATAGGGCAGTTCGGAGGAGTAGGGCCGGATACCGGTCTTCCGGCTGGGCAGGCTTTTGCCGTAAGCCAGATGGTCAATGGAATAGGCAGTCCTACAATATTTAGTATTGCAGTGGCGTTTGGAGCTCTGTTGTATCTCCTTAAAGTGCCCTCCATGACACTGGGAATAGGCATGTATCTTCCTTTTGAAATATCCTCTATCGCCTTCCTCGGCGGGCTTACCCGTTTTGCAGTTGACCGCATACGCCCCAAATCCGTGGAAACGGGTAATATTGCAGCTTCCGGGTTTTTAGGCGGAGAGGGAATAACCGGAGTAACAGTAGCAATAATAAAAATGATTACCGGAGGATAATGGCTTCATGACAAAAATTATCGGTATAGATATTGGAGGCAGCACCACCAAGATTGTAGGCTTCAGCGAAGGACAAGTTTTTAGTCCCCTGCTGGTCCGTGCCACTGACCCTGTAGCATCGGTATACGGAGCATTCGGTAAATTTCTAAGTGAAAACAAACTTCTACTTGCCGATATTGACCGCCTTATGGTAACTGGAGTCGGGGCTTCCTTCATTACAGAAAGACTGTATGGGATACCTACTGGAAAAGTTGACGAATTTAGAGCCATAGGCATGGGCGGACTCTTTATGAGCAGGCTTACAAATGCAATAATTGTAAGTATGGGAACCGGCACAGCATTGGTAAAGGCAGATAGCACCAGCATAAAACATATGGGAGGCACAGGTGTCGGTGGCGGCACTCTACTTGGGTTATCCAACAAGATGCTTAATATACGCAATTTCGCTGATCTGATTGAGATGGCGCAAAGCGGCAATCTGGCAAATATCGACCTCACGATAGGCGATATTTCACGCGATGTACTGGAAGGCCTGCCACCCGAGACTACAGCCTCCAACTTTGGAAAGATCAGCGATCTTGCTACAAAGTCCGACATAGCCTTGGGCATAATAAACCTGGTATTCCAGACCATTGGAATTATATCCATATTTGCTGCCCGTATTGACCAAACAAAGGATATTGTGCTAATAGGTAACCTCACAAATGTTCCGCAGTCAAACGAAATATTCAAGCGCCTGGGAGAGCTTTTCCAGGTGAGTTTCCACCTACCCAACTATGCGGAGTATGCCACTGCGGTAGGAGCTGCCATATCATATACCGAAAACCTTCAGTTTGAAAACATCTGAAAAAGATCTCTTTCTGGTGATCTTCTCTGCCTTCTTTTGGTTGGGATAAAGTTTATGATTTTGAATTACCCGCCGAATCGCCTCATAAAAAATCTTTAGGAAACTGATTCATTGCTTCATGAGAAAATCTATACAAAATATAGTATCCTGCCTCCAGATAAAAATAAATATTAGAAGGAGACAAACCTAGGGGGGTTAAACATGCAGGTTAAGAAGAATGTAACTAAAGAAGTAGCTAAGAGATATCAGAAGGTTCGGAAGAAAGAAAAAGGCAGAATTCTGGATGAGTTGGTAGCCTTGACTGGTTACTATAGAACCTATGCCTCATGGCTTCTGAGGAACTTTGGCAGGAAGATAGTGCTTTCTGGGAGGGAAGGGAGAAGATTTATAAGAGGTCAAAGAAAGACTCAGGAAGAAGTATGATACAGTTAACCCAGTGAAGTTAAAGCAGAAGATAGAGAATCTCCAAAGAAAGCTTTTTAATCTTCAGATTCTCATGAAGGTTGATAAACAGGAAGAGAAAGTTGAAGTTTTGGTATAGATTCTTAGATGAGGCAATGAATAGTAGTTCCTATAGATCTTTAGGTGAGGCAATGATATTTGAAAGGAGGTTTATATGTGGGAAATAATAATTATTTTTCTTTTAATCTTGGTATTGGGTATGCTACTTTATCTGGTTTTTAGAGGTAAGAAAGACCATGCAGTGGACCTGGAAAATGCTTTATCCAGAGCTTGGACAAAAATGGAATTAGGAGAAAAAATCACTCTTTTAGCTGACCAGGCTAAAGAGATACAAAAAAGCTACCGGTCCTTTGAGCAGATGTTGAGAACTCCCACCGAAAGAGGGCATTTTGGGGAAATATCCCTGGAAACAATTTTAGCTGACCAACTTCCACCGACCATGTATGGTATAAGAGAAAAGATACTGGAGGGTAAAATACCTGATGCTCATATAAAATCCACTGTTGGTATTATTTGCATTGATTCCAAGTTTCCTCTGGAAAATTACCGTAGATTAGTAGAAACTGAAGAACAGAAAGAAAAAAGTAATTTCAGGAAAGCATTTAAAGATGATGTAGAAAACCATTTAAAAAAAATAGCTGGAGAGTATGTATGTCCTGATAAAGGTTCGGCTGAGTTTGCCTTTGCTTATATACCGGTAGAATCTGTAGCTTACTATCTTCTGACTGAAGAAAGTGATTTACTTTTTAAGATGGTAAAAAAGGGGGTACAGGTAGTTTCGCCTCTTACTTTATCTCAAAAAGTAGAACTTATTAAAGCTGGGGTTCAAGCCAGGTATTTATCGGAAAAAGCCCTGGTGGTGAGGAAAGAAATATTGAGTTTGGCTTCATCTTTTAGAAAAGTTGACGAAATCTGGAAGGTATTTTATGAGAGTCATCTGAAAAATGTTACTCGTAAAGCAGATGAACTTGATATAGCATACAAAAAATTAAGGGATGAATTTGATAATATTCAGAAAGGAGAAATTAACAAAGAATTTAACAAAGAATAATTGTTTTACTATTACCTATAATTCCTTTCAGCATTAAACTTTACAAACAACAATCATTTCACAGGAAACAAACATTATCGCCACTATTAAAGTAAGTAACTGTTTAACATTTATTGTTATATGTTAAAATAAAGAAAATTATGGAGGTCTTTTTATACATATGAAAAGCGAAAATACCATTAAAAATATAGCCCTGGCCTCTCATGCTGGCGCAGGTAAAACATCTATTTCAGAAGCATTTTTATATTTAAACGGACTTGTGGACCGTCTCGGTAGAGTAGATGATGGAAACACCGTTTCCGACTATGAACCAGATGAAATAAAGCGGAAAACCAGCATAAATCTTTCAATATTACCTATTATGTTAGAAGATTATAAGCTAAACCTAATTGATTTACCTGGATTTGATGATTTTATTGGGGATATAAAAGCAGGTTTACACATCAGCGATGGAGTGGTGGTGGTTGTTTCTGGCACTTCCGGCGTAGAGGTGGGAACGGAAAAAGTCTGGGGGCATGCAAAAGAGAACAACCTACCCTTAATATTTTTAATCAATAAAATGGAAAGGGAAGGTGCAAATTTCTTTAAGAATTTTGAAGAATTGAGACTAACTTTTGGAACATCGGTAATTCCCTTAGTTGGAGCTGTAGGTGAAGGAGTAACTTTTAAGGGTATTTATGATCTTCTTAAAGAAGAATCATTTGGTATTCCCAAAGGTAAAGAGGAGACAACTCTGGATATTGCTGATAATCAGAAGAAAGAGTTTCAGTCAATGCGTGAGCTTTTAGTAGAAAAGCTGGTTGAATTTGATGATGATTTATTAACTAAATATCTTGAGGGCCAGGACATAGATTCTTCCGATTTAATAAAAGCTTTAGAGATAGGAATAAAGGGAAGAAGAATATTTCCAGTACTAGCCTGCTCAGCCTTCAACCTTGCCGGTTTGCGAAGAGCATTCAATTACTTTAAAGCTTTTCCTGATGCTCGCCACAAGGTTATGATGGCTACTAACACTCATACAGGTGAAAAAATTCAGGTTAACACTGATACCAATAAGCCTTTCAGTGCTTTTGTTTTTAAGACAGTTGCCGACCCTTATGTAGGTCAGCTAAATTATCTAAAGGTTCAAACAGGTAAGTTGACCCCGGATAGCCTGGTAGTAAATGTTAGTAAAAATAAAGAGGAGAAAATTAGCCAGCTCTATCGTTTGAGAGGTAAAAATCAAACGGTAGTAGAGGAAGTTTTAGCTGGAGACATAGCGATTGTGACTAAACTTCAAGAGACCCACACTAATGACACTTTATCAGATAAAAATAACTTACTAATATATGATACCGTTAAATATCCTTCACCTATGGCCATTTTAGCAGTAAAGCCCCTAAGTAAGGGGGACGAAGATAAATTAGGTGGTGCTCTGCAAAAAATGCTTCTTAGCGACCCGACTCTGAGCGTGGAAAGAGAAATTACTACCAATCAAGTTTTGATAAAAGGTATGGGTGAAGTTCATTTAGAAGCTATGATTGACCGGCTCCAGTCAAAGTTTGGGGCTAAAGTTCTCCTTGAGGAACCAAAAATACCCTATAAAGAAACTGCTTCTACCAAAGTGGAAAGCGAGTATAAACATAAAAAACAAAGTGGTGGTAGAGGCCAATTTGGACATGTATTTTTGAGAATTCAACCATTAACCAGGGGTGATGGCTTTATCTTTGATGAAGAAATCTTTGGTGGTTCTGTGCCCAAACAATACGTCCCTTCGGTGGAAAAAGGCGTTCGTGAATCTTTGCTGGAAGGAGTACTGGCAGGCTTCCCTGTAGTGGATATAAAAGTTACCCTTTATGATGGTTCTTACCATGAGGTGGATTCTTCAGATATTTCTTTTAAAATAGCAGGCCAGATGGCTTTAAAAAAAGGTTTACTGCAAGCAAAACCTAAAATATTAGAACCGATGGTTAAACTTTTTGTAGTTGTACCTGAGTCATTTATGGGTGATGTTATATCAGATTTAAATACTCGTAGAGCTCGTATACTGGGTATTGGTGAGGAGAGAAATTTGAGAAAAATTGAGTCATTGGCTCCTCTGGCTGAGATATTGAGATACGGAGCTTCTTTGAGATCTATAACCCAGGGAAGAGGTTCGTTTTCCTACGATTTTTTTAAATACGAAGAAGTGCCTGCGCACATTCAAGAGAAAATCATAGCAGATAATAAGGCCAACAAAGAAGAAGAAGCTTAAAAATGGGTAAACTTAGAAAAGGGTAAATATTTTTTACCAGTAGCTAGGTTAGCGGAGGTTAAGCTTGTATAGCAGCAAAAGGTTCAACGAACGAGCTAAAAAGGTCTTAAGTATAGCCCAAGACCTTTCTCGTCAATGGGGACATTCCTTCGTGGAACCCATTCATATTTTTCTGTCTCTTCTTCAAGACCGAGGTTCTGTGGCTATAATTGCTCTAAGAGATTTAAATGTTGATGTAGATAACCTATTAAGAAGGCTTATGCCTCCTTTAAATATTAAACCTATATCTTCTGGAAATTATCGGGAGTTTTCCCGTGCCAGCGACCTGGTCATGGAATCAGCCAGAAGGGAAGCAGATTATATGGGAAGTGAAGCAATAGGGTCTGAACATTTACTATTAGGAATACTTGACCAGGGTGGGCAACTATCAGCAATTCTGGAGGAAGATAATATAACCTATAATTCTGTAAAAGATAAAATTATCTCCCTGGTAGGTGAAAACCAGGAAACTGTAAAAACTAAAAGTAAAACACCCATGTTAGACAGGTTTTCCAGGGATTTGACCCAACTGGCTTTAGAAAATAAGCTTGACCCAGTTATAGGTAGAGAAAAGGAAATGGAAAGGATTATTCAGGTACTTTTACGCAGGACTAAGAATAATCCTATACTGCTGGGATTGCCTGGAGTGGGTAAAACAGCCATAGTAGAAGGTTTAGCCCACAGAATCACTAATAACATAGTACCTGAAAAATTAAGGGGGAAGCGTCTTTTAGCTCTTGACTTAACAGGATTAATTGCTGGCACTAAATATCGGGGAGAGTTTGAGGAGAGGCTAAAAAATCTTATAGAGGAAGTTCAAAAGCAGAGTGGAAAAATTGTTTTATTTATTGATGAAATTCATACAGTAATAGGAGCTGGAGCTGCTGAAGGGGCTCTGGATGCAGCTAGTATCTTAAAACCCTTTCTGGTGAGAGGAGATATAAAATGTATTGGTGTAACCACTCCTACTGAATATAAAAAGCATTTGGAGAAAGACCCAGCCTTTGAGCGTAGATTCCAGGTTATTCAGGTTATGGAACCTACAGAAGCAGAAACAATAGAAATCCTTACCGGATTAGCCTCTAAATACGAAGAGTTTCATCAGGTTCGCATCTCTCCTGAAGCCATTACTTCAGCAACCAGATTAAGCAGTAAGTACATTAAGGATAGGTATTTACCTGATAAAGCTATTGATGTCCTGGATGAAGCCTGCACCCGAATTTATCTTTTGGGAGCGGATATTTCTTCGGAACTAAAGGAGATTGAAAAAGAACTTATCAGTATTCAACAGATGAAAGAACAGTTTGATGTAGTACAGAATCAGGAAGAGGCTAAAAGGTTAGGAGACCAGGAAAAAAATCGATTGGAAAAGTACCAAGACCTCAGGAATAACTGGAGGATAAAGTCGTCTGGGAATTATAGCCTGGTTAGTGCAGAAGATGTAGCTCAGGTTATATCTTTATGGACAGGAATTCCCCTGATACGATTATTAGAAGAAGAGCAAAAACAGATGCTTTCTTTAGAAGATGCTTTAAGAAAGAGGGTGGTAGGCCAGGAAGAAGCCGTAAGTATTGTAGCCAAAGCAGTTAGAAGAGCTAGAACCGGACTTAAAGATCCCAAAAGACCGCTCGGTGTGTTTATGTTTTTAGGGCCAACCGGTGTTGGCAAAACAGAATTAGCCAGAACCCTGACCGAAACCCTTTTTAAAGATGAGGGACAGATGGTAAGGTTGGATATGTCTGAGTTTATGGAAAGACATACGGTTTCCCGTTTAACCGGTGCTCCACCTGGTTATATAGGTTACGAAGAAGGTGGGCAACTTACAGAAGCAATAAGGAGAAAACCTTATTCAGTTATATTACTTGATGAGATTGAAAAAGCACATCCAGAAGTGTTTAATATTCTTCTGCAAATATTTGATGATGGCAGATTAACTGATGGTCAGGGCAGAGTGGTATCTTTTTCTAATACCATCATAATTATGACTTCCAACCTGGGAACAGGGAAAATTTTTAATACCAGGACCCCTGGGTTCAAACCATTTATCAGTCAGGAAGAGAATTATGAAAAAATGAGGGACAGGATGTTTGAAGAAGCAAAAACCTCTTTTAAACCAGAATTCCTGAATAGAATTGATGACATTATAGTTTTTAAACAATTGTCCCCGAGAAATATGTTAGAAATCGTAAATATAATGCTATCACGCATTGAAACCGAGTTAGCTTTACAGGGGTTTAGCGTTGTTTTCTCTAAGGGTTTGAAAGAGAAATTAGCTGTTTTAGGTTATGATAAAGAGTATGGTGCCAGGTCTTTAAGAAGAAAGATTCAGAAACTTATAGAAGATCCATTATCCGAAGAAATATTAAAATCTTCTTTCCAGGCCGATGATACTATTCTGGTTGATATAGAAGGAGAAGAAATATCCTTCAGAAAAAAAGCGAGCAGGTATGAAAAAGTCAAAAATTGATTATCTCTGCCGTGAATGTGGATTCAGCAGTATCCAGTGGTCGGGTAAATGTCCTGCTTGTGGTAGCTGGGATGCTTTAGATAGGGTTAATATAATGGAAAAGCAGAAAACGTCGCTTCAAAGACAACCCCCCAGTAAAGCGGAAGGATTATCTGTAAAAAATGAAAGAATAAAAACCAATTTTAGTAATTTTAATAATGTTCTGGGAGGAGGTATTGTTTCTGGCTCTTCTATACTTTTAAGTGGAGAACCGGGTATAGGCAAATCCACCCTATTATTACAAATTTTACCTGAACTGGCAAAAAGTAACTCGGTCATTTATTTTTCGGGAGAAGAAATAGAAGAACAGTTGGTGGACAGGGCAAGAAGAGTGGAAATTAATTTAAATAATATATATTTCAAGTACACCCCCTATTTAGAAAATATTGCAGAAGATGTAGAAACGCTTAATCCTGGAGCCCTGATTGTTGACTCTATCCAGACTATACAAAGTACAGCTATTCCCAGTTCAGCAGGAACCATTTCTCAGGTTAGAGAATGTGCTCAGAATTTAATAAAGATAGCTAAAGAGAGGAATGTTCCACTAATTATCATAGGGCATATTACCAAAGAAGGTGTCATAGCAGGGCCTAAAACTCTCGAACATATGGTCGATGTAGTGCTTTATTTAGAAGGTGACAGCCAAAGTTCTTTAAAGATGCTCAGGACTACTAAAAATCGTTTTGGTTCTTCCTCGGAAATTGCTTTTCTTCAGATGAACGAAAAGGGGTTTAAAGAGGTATCCGATAATGAGTTGGAAGCAGGTTTAGGTGAATTTTCTCATCTTCCGGGAACTTCAATGACCATGATTTTAGAAGGAAGTAGGTTGTACCTGGCGGAGATACAGGCACTCATATCTCCGACTTTTTCTCCTTATCCGAGGAGAGTGTTTTCCGGCGTCGATTTTAACAGGGCTTTGCAATTATTAGCGGTTGTGGATAGAAGATGCGGGTTGAACCTGGCCAGGTCAGATGTATATATTAGTACTACTGGGAATCTTAATATTAAGGACAGATCTGCCGACCTGGCTATTATTGCAGCTCTGCTTTCCAGTTATTATGAAAGCACTCCTGATAAGATGAGGTTCTACCTTGGAGAGGTAGGTCTTCAAGGTGAGGTGAGAAAAGTACCGCAATTAGAAAGGAGGTTAAAAGAACTGTTAAAGCGAGGATATAAGGAGGTGATAATACCTGAGGAGCCTAATTTAGAGTTTAAAAATTCAGGTTTACAGGTTAAGATTATAAAAGAAATTCGTGGATTAAAAAAAGTATTTACATCCTAAAGGGGTGGAGTTATGGAAAACAAAGTATTATCAGTTTTAAAAGTTTTTGTAATTATTTTATTTACTATAAGCGGGGTAAGTCTGGGATATATTTTTAGCGACTATTATAAACTACCCTATAACAATAATATTATAGCTATACTTGGTGGTTTTGCAGGCATCCTGGTCGGGGCATTAATTGCAATTTATCTGGCAAAGTTTCTGAGATGGTTTTTACCAACTATTGACCAGCTTTTTAGTAATTTTTCCATACCTGACTTATTAATTTTCTTTTTTGGAGTATTTGTAGGAGCCTCAATATCTTTACTTTTTTTCCCTTTTTTACAGTTAATCCCGGTTGTTGGTGAATACTTAAAAGCTCTTCTGATAATTGTTTTTTCTTTATTAGGGGCTTATATTTCCGGGAAAAAAAGAGACGAAATAAAGAAAATTTTAACACCAATAAAAAGCGATAAAAAGAGTGTTTACAAACACTATATTATTGATACCAGCGCCATAATTGATGGTAGAATCAACGAGTTTCTACAAACAGGAATTTTGGAAGGAATAATTGTCATCCCAGGAGTAGTCTTAAGTGAACTCCAAAAAATAGCTGATTCTACAGATTATCTTAAAAGAGCTCGTGGAAGAAGGGGACTTGATACCCTGGATACTGTAAAAGAAAGTAAGATACTTCCCATTGAGGTAGTAGAGACCAAAAAGGCTTTACTTAGCGTGGATGAGGTTTTAGTTGAAATAGCCAGGCAGTTCAAAGGGATATTAATCACCAACGATTATAACCTTACCCGTATAGGAAGGTTAAAGGGTATCAAGGTATTAAACCTGAGCGAGTTAAGCTATGCTTTAAGGTTACAGGTTCTTCCAGGAGAAGACTTAAATGTAGCAATTATCCGGGAAGGAAAAGAGCAAGCTCAAGGAATAGGATACCTGGATGATGGTACTATGATTGTGGTTGAAGATGGGAAAAAATACCTGGGAAGGTCTATTGAAGTTACGGTGAGTAGTATTTTACAGACATCCTCAGGTAAGATGATATTTGCTAAACCTAAGTGAAGATAATGAAAACTGGTGTCATTATTCCTGCAGCAGGCTTTGGCTTAAGATATTTATCCCCGGAAAAAAAGCTACTATCCCTTATTAAAGATGAACCTCTTATTCTTTATACCCTGAGGAATTTTCTTAAATACCCGGGTTTAAACCCAATTGTGGTGGTAGTACCTGACGGAGAAATGGAATTATTCAGTAAAGTTTTACCTATAAACTACTGTGAAAAGGATTTAAGAATAAAGGAAGGTGGTAGAACCCGGGCCATCTCCGTACATAATGGATTTCAATCAATCAGTAAAGAAGTGGAGATGGTGTTAATCCACGATGGAGCCAGGCCAGCAGTATCTTATGATTTAATACAAAACATACTGGCTACCACAGAAGAAAAAGGTTGTGCAGTTCCTGTGTTAAAGGTGTTTGATAATGTGGCGGCAATTGATTCTGAGGGAAGAGTTTCTTATACTTTGAATAGGGAATATATAAGATTAGTACAAACCCCACAGGGGTTTAAAAAAGATTTGTTACTATCCGCTTATCAAAAGGTTAAGAACTGGGAAGTATTTTCTGACGAAGGTTCCTTGGTTTATGCAGCCGGTTATTCAGTTTACCCCGTAGCAGGAGACTCTGAAAACATTAAGGTAACTATTAAAGAGGACATCGTTTTTACTGAATATTTAATGGGAAGAAATAAAAAATGAGAGTGGGCTTTGGCTATGACATACACCCTTTGAAAAAAGGAAGACGGTTAATCCTGGGAGGTCAAGTAATTAACCATTCTAAAGGTTTAAAAGGGCACTCTGATGCAGATGTAGTTATACATGCTCTGATGGATGCCCTGTTGGGTGCTACGGGGAAAGGAGATATTGGGTTATTTTTTCCCACCGGGGAGAAAGAATATTTGAATATTTCCAGCCTGGTTCTCTTAAATAGGGTTAAGGAAATTCTCCTGGAGTGTAAATTTATAATATTAAATATTGACATTACCATTGTTGCCGAATCGCCGGTTTTGAAAGAGTTTTATGGAGTTATGAAAAATAATATTTCTCAGGTTTTAGAAATAGATGGCAGTAAAATAAATATAAAAGCTACCACCAGCGAGGGTTTAGGTCCTATTGGCAGGAAAAAAGGGATGGAAGCTTATGCGGTCTGTATGTTAAAGGAGAAAACTGATGAGTAATATTAGAGTTAGGTTTCCACCGAGCCCCACCGGTTATTTCCATCTGGGAAACGCAAGAACCGCAATTTTCAACTGGTTATTTGCCAGAAAAGAAAAAGGTGTTTTTGTATTAAGGATTGAAGACACCGACCCCACCAGGAGTAAAAAAGAATACGAAACGGCTATGATGGAAGATTTACTATGGATGGGACTGAGATGGGATGAAGGACCTGATGTTGGAGGTCCTTATGCTCCTTACAGACAGTCGGAAAGATTGGCTATTTATCAGGAGTATGCGCAAGCACTGTTAAAAGAGAATAAAGCTTATGAATGTTTTTGTTCTGCAGATTACTTAGAAAACGAAAGGGAGGAAGCGGTAGCTAGGGGAGCTGTTCCCCGTTATAATCGGAGATGCCGGGAGTTAAGCGATATTGAAAGAATAGAGTTGAAGGAAAAAGGCGTTGTACCAGCTATTAGGGTTAAAACCCTGTTGCAGGGAGAAATAGTTGTTGAAGATATTATTCGAGGTAACCTTGTTTTTGCTTATGAGGATCTTGATGACTTTATAATCCTGCGAAGCGATAAAACCTCCACTTATAATTTTGCTGTAGTAATTGATGATTATTTGATGAAGATAACCCACGTGATAAGAGGCGAAGACCATCTTCATGGCAATACACCGAGGCAGATAGTTGTTTACCAGAAGTTAGGGTGGAAAACCCCATTTTTTGGGCATCTTCCTATGGTTTTGGGAAAAGATAAGACAAAATTAAGTAAAAGGCATGGGGCTATGGCAGTTGAGGAATACCGTCAGATGGGTTACCTACCCCAATCAATTACCAACTATCTTGCTTTGTTGGGGTGGTCAGCCGGTGACGAGAGGGAGTTGTTTGATTTAGAGGAGTTGATTAGAGTATTTGATTTAAACCGGGTGGGTAAAAGTCCGGCTATTTTTGACGAGGAGAAACTTCGTTGGATAAACCATCACCATATTTCTAACCTGGATGAAAGAGAGTTTTTTGATATTTCACTACCATACCTTATAAAAGCTGGTTACCAGGTTGATAAAAAAGATATTAGATTAATGAAGTTGATAAACATCATTAAAAGCAGTCTTCATATGTTGGAAGAGTTACCAGTAAGAATAAAGTTTTACTTTTACTCTCCTGAATTATTTTCTATATCACCTTCAGAAAAAGAAATTCTGGAAAGAGTACGAAAAAATGTTTTGCTGTGGGAAAGCGACCTTACTGTTGATGAGGCTAACTTATTTTTAAACGAGTTATCACCACTGCTGGGGTTACCTAAGAAGGGCTACCTACCTTTAATCAGAAAAGCCCTAACTGGGGAAGAAAAAGGGGTGGAATTAAATATCATAACCTCTTCCCTCGGAAGAGAAGAAGTTTTAAAAAGGTTAGATGCTATACTTATAAAGCATGAAAAATAATAATACTATTTTTAAGAAAATAATTACTGTTTTAATATTAATCACAGTTTTGATGGTCCTTTTATTTGGGGTGGCTGTATATAATCATTTTTTTAATCAGAATGAAAAGGAAATCCAGAATGACCTTTTCCCCATTAAACCACCCGATGGCACTATCCCACCCGACCCTATTGCCCCTCCAGCTGTGGATTAATAAAGGAAGATGAAAAATACTCTTTTAATCTATAACTCTTTAACCCGAAAAAAGGAAGTTTTCCAGAGTAGGTGTTCGGGTGAAGTTAGTATGTATGTATGTGGTTTAACAACCCAGGATCACCTTCATCTCGGTCACGCCAAAGCCTTTGTTACTTTTGATGTTATAAGGAGGACCTTAGAGTATTTTGGGAATAAGGTTACTTATCTAACCAACTTTACAGATATTGACGATAAGATTATTGCTAAAGCTAAAAATCTTGGGGAACACCCTCAATTTTTAGCCGAGAGATATATTGAATCTTACTTTGAAGATGTTAAAGCTTTAAATATTAAGCCAGCCTCTTTTTATCCGAGGGCTTCAGCTCACCTCCCGGAAATTATAGAAATGGTTGAGGTGCTGATGAACAAAGGTTTTGCTTATGAGGTAGGTGGCGATGTGTATTTCCGGGTTAGGGAATTTCCTGCCTATGGAGCATTAAGCGGTCAGTCACTGGATGAACTAAAGTCAGGAGCAAGAATTGAGCCAAATGAGACTAAAGAGGATGCCCTTGATTTTGCTTTATGGAAATCCGCCAAACCCTCTGAGCCATATTGGAATAGCCCCTGGGGGCCAGGTAGACCAGGTTGGCATATTGAATGTTCGGCGATGAATTTAAAATATCTGGGTATGGGTTTTGACATTCATGGAGGAGGGCATGATTTACTGTTTCCTCACCACGAAAATGAAATAGCTCAATCAGAAGCGTATTCTGGACAAACTCCTTATGCCAGGTATTTTATGCATGCAGGATTGTTTAATCTCAGAGAGTCAAAAATGTCTAAATCTGTGGGGAACGTTATCTCGCTAAAAAAAGTAATGGAGATTTATGATCCGATGGTGGTTAGAATAACCCTCCTCAAATCTCACTATAGCAGTCCGATGGATTTCTATCCCGAGCTGTTAGATGAGGGAGCAGAAGCACTTCTTAAATTAAAAGATTTTTATTACCATTTCAAAATGATGATAAACCAGGGTAGTAATGCAGAACATACTGAAGATCAGGGTATTATTAAAACATTAGATAGCTTTGTTACCAGATTTCAAGAGCATTTAGCAGATGATTTTAACTATGCTGGATCTTTAGGGATGTTGTTTCAGTTATTAAATGATCTTAACCAGATAAAAGGTGGTTCTAAGCTTATACTGGGTAAAGCTATGGAAGAAATAGTTTTAGCCCTGGAAATATTAGGTTTAAAAGTGGAAGAAGATAAAGAAGTTAGAAAAATAATTGAGATGATTTTAAGCTATAGACAGGATATACGGAAAAATGGAAAATATGATGAAGCTGACCAGATTAGATCATCTTTGATGGATTTAGGCTTAATTATTCAGGATTCCCCTTATGGAACAAGATTTTACCGAAATACAAAGAGAAATAATATTCGGTAAAAGAGTAATAAGTGAAGCCCTTAAAGCCGGTAAATATATTGAGGAAGTTTACTTTAGTAAACATTTTAGCGATAATATCATACAAGAGATAAAAGCTCATAACATTCCCACAAGAAGGGTTAACGAAGATACTCTTACCCATACCTGCGGTTCAAGACATCATCAGGGAATATTAGCTATAACCTCAACTTTCCCTTTCTCCAATATGGAGGAGGTTTTAGTAGAAGCATTAAAGTTTTCTTACCCCATATTACTCGCCTTGGATGAAATAGTTGACCCACATAATTTAGGTGCGATTATACGTTCTGCTGAGGGCGCTGGAGTAAGTGGTATTATTATGAGTGAAAGGCGAACAGCACCTCTAACCGGGGCCGTGGTTAAAGCATCCACCGGAGCTGTATTTCACTTAAAGATTGTCAAAGTGAAAAACCTTCTGGCGTCTTTAAAAGTTTTTAAAGAGAAAGGTTTTTGGATTATGGGAGCCCATATGGAAAGCGATAGGGAATATTTTAAAGCAGATTTTAAAATGCCTTTAGTTCTGGTTGTAGGTAGTGAAGGCAAGGGGCTTAGAGAAAATATTATTAAAGAATGCGATTTTCTGGTAAAAATTCCTATGCTGGGAAAAATAACCAGTTTAAATGTTTCAGTAGCTACTGCAATTATACTTTTTGAAGCTTTAAAGCAGAGACTCTACCAATAGATGATTCCTTTAAAAGATAATATTAAAGCAAAAACATTTTGTATTTTCAATGTCGCTCTGATACTTTCAAATATTACTGTTTACCTTCTTATGCTTTCACTTTCCTCTAAAGAGTATATGACCGTTGTTATGCAGTACGGATTTATACCCTCAAGTTTTTCCCTACCAAACTTGTTTAGCGCTATGTTCATTCATGGAGGTTTTATGCATCTCCTCGGAAATATGCTTTTTCTCTGGATTTTTGGAGATAATGTAGAAGATAGATTAGGACACTTAAACTTTATTATTATGTATTTAACTGCTGGGGTAGTAGCAACTTTAACCCATGCGGTTTTGGACTTAAACTCTAACATTCCACTAATTGGAGCGAGTGGTGCTATTTCTGGGGTTATAGGCTCTTATTTTGTGCTTTATCCCGGGGCTAAAATCCTTACTTTAGTACCACTTGGTTTGTTTATTACGGTGGTGGCTCTGCCAGCCTATATCTTTCTGGGCATATGGTTCATTATTCAATTAATATACGGTTTTACCGCCCTGGGCGCAATTTCTGAAGGGGGCGTTGCCTGGTGGGCACATGTTGGAGGTTTTGTAGTTGGATATATCTGGGCTTTACCAATAAAAAATTCTCAAAGGAGGTAACCAATGGATTTGTATATGATTTTTTGGGTATTTCTAATTATTATCTTCCTAATCCCGGTTATGCAAAAAAGCATTCTGTCTACTAAAAGATTTAATTTTATTAGCAAGTTAGAGAAAGAAAGAAATTCCCGGGTAATTATTATGATACATAGGCAGGAAGCTGTTAGTTTTTTAGGTATTCCTGTTTTCAGGTATATAAGCATTGAAGATTCAGAACAGATACTTAAAGCGATAAGACTAACTTCACCTGATACACCAATAGATTTAATATTACATACTCCAGGGGGGATTGCTCTGGCTTCAGGGCAAATAGCCTTCGCTCTAAAAAAACATCCTGCTAAAGTAACAGTGTATATTCCTCATTATGCTATGTCAGGGGGAACTATGATTGCACTGGCTGCTGATGAGATAGTGATTGACGAGAATGCAGTTCTTGGGCCGGTAGACCCACAGATTAGTAACTATCCAGCTGCTTCCCTGGTAAGGGTACTGGATTTGAAAGAGCCGCAGGATATATCAGATAAAATCCTTATTCTTGCCGACATAGCCCGGAAGTCCCTATACCAGGTAGAAACGAAAGTTCACCACTTGCTTAAAGATAAAATGGGAGGAGAAAAAGCTAAGGACCTGGCTAAAATACTGACTGAAGGAAGGTGGACCCACGACCATCCCATAACCTTTGAGGATGCTACCGGACTTGGTTTACCGGCCAAAAAAGAAATGCCGGAAAATATTTATAAACTTATGGATTTATACCCTCAACCATCAAGCAAGCCTTCAGTACAATATATACCCATACCATATAGGGGTAAGAACAGCGATATAAAGTAGGTCAAATGTTTCTTCATTACTTAATTTTACTAACAGACCTGGAATGTGCTATAATATTTTAAGGAATCCTGCCGTGTACGTGTTAAGGCAAGACATACAACCTAACACCCACACATCGGGTCCAGCAGAAGCATTCTAATGGATTCCACTTTTTGGCACAGGTTTGTAATGTTCAAGCTAAACGGCACGGCGGGAGGTAATTTATTTATTTAAAGTAATAGGTAAGTTTTTCCAAAAAATTTACAATCGATATTACAGGATTGTTAC